>JAMXLQ010000232.1 GCA_024280975.1 Methanosarcina sp. | reverse complement strand
CATCATAGATTTTGCTTTTCTTTCTCTTTGAACTTATTTATCAAAGCATTTGAGTGTTTTATTTCGTGATCAGTTTTTTACTTATTTAATCAACAATTATTTTTTTCAGTATTGATTGAAATTGAAGTCTTAAGGAAGCTCTTTCATCATTTTTCTGTTTTCTGAGAATAGTAATGACTTACATAAGAACTTGTAGATCTAGTTAGTTGCTCAATAACGTTTACTGATATTGTTTCTTTTTCAGAATAAAAAATGTTAAGGTTCTGGATAAAACTAAGTTAAAGAAAGAAGAGATATCTTTAAAACTAATCATAAAGAGTAATAAAATGCGTCACTTGGTCAAGACTAGATACTTCTAAAAGCGTACTTTTCTTACTTTGCTCATTAATTAACTGGCTCAGTAAATGAATAATTTAGATTTTCTACAAAGCGAAAAAGTCAAAATCAAATGAATTAATCTTAAAAAATTTTGATAAAGTATTAAGTATTATATGTGGGATTTACGTGTATTTTACGTGTATTTTTTCAGGTTTCTATTGTTAAAATTTAATGCGCTCTATAGATATGTTTATATACTATAAGAGCTTGAGACATATTGGCAGTAAAAATAAAGAGTCATATAATCTGTTATTAAAAACTTCATTTTTGTTTTTAATAAAAGAATGTATAGATCTTATTTTTATAGCAACCTAGACTATATCCGCTATAAGCGGAGGTGAAACGAAAATGAGTTTTAATGACAGAGGGAACTCTTTCAGGGGAAGAGACAGTAACCGGGGAAACAGAGACAATAACCGTGGAGGTTTCAGAGGTGGCAACAGCGGCCCCAGAGAAATGCATTCCGCAGTTTGTTCTGACTGTGGTGTAGAAACCCAGGTTCCATTCAAACCAGCTGAAGGAAGACCGGTTTACTGTAGAGACTGCCTACCAAACCATAGAAAGTTCTAAATCCAGAAATTTCAGAATTTTCTTTTTATCATATCAATAGAAACCTTCCTATGACAAATATTATTGAAGTGTAAATGTACACTTTCATTTATTTTTTGCTTTAGTTTGTGACGGGAAGGCTCACAGAAAAGAGAGTCTAGGACAGAGTTGCTTTTAACTTCCTCTGTCCCTTATTTATACTTTTCTTCAAACTAGAAGAATAGTTTATTCTGGATTCCCGTAAGTTTATAGAAACTGGAGGAGTTTGGGGTTCTAATTCTACTTTTTGCTGCAACAAACTTAAGAACTCCGGAAAAATTTCCTTATTTTTAAAATAAAGTACTTTTAGAGCAGTGTTTTGAAAGGAATTATGGAGCTTTTCGCCCATATATAAGTTATACTCTGCATAGTTCTAACACGTATTACTCTAAACCTTATGTCTTTGACTACAGAAGATCTGAAAATGCTGAAGATATTTTATAAAAAAGCTAAAAGAAGCGATTCCAGAGCATATTCGTCCAGATGAGAAATATATTATAGGTTTTCTGGATGAATTTTCACCACAAAATAAAGTAAATACACAATTGTCACAAAAGAAAAATTAAGTAAGTTCATTAAAGTGTTTGAGTCAAACGTGCGGATATAATTAAACAAAATATGCGTTTTGAAATTGAGTTTCGAAATTGAGGTTTGCTCTGGAAAAAAGTACATATGAGAAAGATAATTGGATAAAAAATGCGCTGTGCTTATAAATTGAGGAGAAAAATATATTAACGATAAATTTTCAAGTTTTTATAAAATACATGGGTATACTTCGGCTTTTGTGTGAATCTTTCTTCATTGCAAATCTTCTCTGCATATATAAATTCAATACAATACAAATCTGCAGGCAGCCAAGGTGCATGATATGGAAAATACTCTACTCGATCTGATTCTTCTCTCTGAAAAGAGGAAGAATGTTTTACTTCTTCTACTTGAAGGGCCAAAGGACATCGAAACATTAAAAAAAGCCCTTAACGCCAGTGCAACCGCAGTTCAGCCCCAGGTAAAAAAGCTCAAGGAGCAGCGTCTGGTAGTTCAGGAAAAAAATCTCTATAAACTGAGCGAGATAGGTAGAGTTGTAGTTGAGAAGATGAAGCCTCTTGTGGATACGCTTGCCGTCCTCGAAGAAAATGAAGATTACTGGACAGACCGGGAAACAAACGAGATTCCACCTTTGCTCCTGCGAAGAATTAACGAGATGGGACACTGCACTATAATCGAACCTGCGATAGACCATATATTTGAGATGATACCTGAGTATGTCAAAAATGTTCAAATGGCAAAAAAGCTGGAGGCTGCAATTCCATATTTCCATCCTCTTTTCCCTTCTTTTTACCTGGAAATCTCCGAAAAAGGAATACCGATATCGATCATTCTCCCTGAATCTATCCTGAAAAGATGGGGTGAAGACTATAGGGAACAGACCGAACAATATATTAAAAAAGAAAATGCTAAACTTTTTGTTTGTAAGGACTGTGAAAGGGTTCCTGCTATCGTAGTGGCGGATAATTTTATGGCAATGGCTCTTTTCCCAAAAAATACAGTTTTTGACCGGAGGTATATCATCTGCTTTGAGCCTGGAGCCCTTGCTTGGGGAAAAGAACTCTATGACTATTATGAACAGTGTTCTGAACAGATAAATAGTATAGACAACTATACCCACGCTCTCTGACAGAGTAAAGTGCAGAATTCAAAATCTTTCGTCAGAGATACTCCAAAAAACTTGTTTTACCCTGTATATACGCTTCGTGCCAGCCTGAAGGTACGGGCATTTTTTCATAAAGAGCTTTTCTTTGAGCCTCAAGAAGTTCAGGTGTTTTTCCCATGAACTCTGCAGCACAGAGAACTCGATTTTCTACCTTTCTGGCTAACTTTTTTAACCAACTATACCCTTCAAAAGACCTGAGCAGATGGTGGTCCAGAATTAGAGTATTCACATGCCTGGCCAGAAGGAGAGCGTTTTCAGATGCTTCTTTTCCTGCTTCAGGAACACGCTGCGAAAGATAAAGAGGAGGTCCTGAGGCAAAAACAATCGTAGGTTCCCAGGCGAGCACCTTAAGGACAGCTTCCCTGTCCAGAAGCTGGATATCCGAACTATGGACAAAAATCTCGTCTCCCTCGCAGATGCGGGTCATCATTAAAGTCCCGAAGCCTTTTTCTCTGGCTCCGTGAGAAACAGGAGCTGAAAACTCCATAATGCCAGACTTCCTGCCTTCCGAAGCCGGAAGAGGGATACCCAGGAAATCCGAAAGTTCACGCCTTCGCTTTAATGACAGGCCAGAGATTTTTTCCGGGCCTTTACACCAAAAATTTATCCCATGAAGAGAAGGAAGGGTTTCCATCGACAGTTGATAAGGATCTTCAGACTTCATTGGCATATGGTCCCCGTGAAAGTGGCTGATAACAACATCTGTAGCTTGTTCAAACGCAGAAAGAATATTTTCTCTTATCCTGAAAGCAGCAGCAATTTCTATTGGATGTGGGAGCAGGCCTGAACGTAAACGTGCAAGAGCAACTCCTGGGTCGATCAGAATTGTTCTCTCATCTGTCTTTACAACGCAGGCAAGGGATCTTGCCCCGAAAGACTCACATCCGAGTATTTCAATCTGCATGTTTTCACTCCTTTCAAGAAAGATACTCTCTGGAAAACATCTGTACGGTCAGAATAAAGTAGGAAAGCAGGAGGGGACCTGTAACGATTCCTATTAGCCCGAAAAGGGATACTCCTATAACAACTCCTAACAGGGATAGAAAAGGATGGATTTCCCCAACTTTTTTCTGGATAATAGGCCTGAGGAAATTGTCAATGACACTTATAAAAAGACCTGTGGCAAGAATACAGATTCCTGCGATATAGTCTCCCTGCAAAAGCTGAACAATGATCGCAGGAACCCATACAAAAGGTGCTCCAACAACAGGCAAAAAAGATAGGATTGTCGCAATAGCTCCCCAGAGGAAAAATAGACCAATGGACTGGTAGCTTAGATTCTGGATAGAACTCAAAATGAATAGACTCATGTAATTAGCGGCCTGTGAGACAACTTCTATTGCCCTTTCTTCTATTTTGGCCTGGAATATATCTACAGGAAT
>JAMXLQ010000231.1 GCA_024280975.1 Methanosarcina sp. | reverse complement strand
TGATTAGATATTTGTCCCTGATTTGGTGAGAACCAGAGTAAATGAGAGTTAACTTTTGAGCGGCCTGGCTGTCTTTTTAACAGAAGCTCTCTGCAAATATAGATAAGATTATATCAAAAGAACATGTATTGTGATGTGAAAATTTAATTATAAAGTATATCTTTTAAATATATATTTGGGGGGAAAAGATATTAGGAAATCTGGAACTTTTGTAGTTTTACTTTTAGCAGTAGTATTTATTTCCGGCTGTGCGGAAAATGCTCATGAAAATAAGACAGGGCCTGGGGAAGAAGAAAGGGTAACTCCCGTAGAAGGTGCAACTCCTAATATAACAGAAAAAGTTACAGAATCAGCAAACGGAGATGCTAAGAAAGGGGCAATGTCTGGTCAGGAGGAACCCTCCCTGGATGAAGGGAAAGAGATCATTATCCCGGGTGAAGAGAATTTGAGTCAGGGCAATGAAACCTCTTCTGAAAACCAGACCTTGGATAATAATCAGACAATTGTTCAGACCGCGGAAGGGGCAGGATATACTACTTTTGCTTCACTCATAAGGGATGCAGGGCTTGATGATACTCTTAGTAAAGGAGGACCTTATACCATCTTTGCTCCTACTGATATTGCCTTTGAGAACCTTCCAGAAGGCATGCTTGATGACCTTCGTAATGATAAGGAGAAGCTGAACCGTGTACTGACCTATCATGTGGTCAATGGAGAATACCGAGCCTCAGCTCTTAAAAACATGAATTCTCTTACTTCATACGAGACCGGGGAGCTTGCTGTGAGTACTACAACCGGCGGACAGATAATGGTAGGGAACGCAACCATTATGGAGCCTGACACCGTTGCAGGTAACGGAGTTATCCACGGAATTGATAAAGTATTGATTCCATCAGGAGTCTGAACTAGAAATAAGGAATAGAAGCAAAGACTATCTAGATTTAAAGACCATGCTGCTTCTTTCATTCCTTTTTACTTTACTTTTTAATATGCTTGTCCTGCCAGTTAGCTTTTATTCATTTTATTAGTCCAACTTTTATCCTATTTCGCCAAATTTTTTGTTACGTTCTCTTGCTCACAGTACAAGTCTCAGAGATCCACCTCAGAGATTCACCTGCTTCCTGTATCCGAACTTTACACTGTAATCCAGATAATAGACGACTTCTGGCTCAATTTTTATCATAATAGTATCTGGATCAGGTGGCATGTCTGCAGCAACCGGAAATTTGGCTACCAATACTTCCCCAACCTCTCGTAGTTCTTTTTCGTCCGTAATTATTGATGCCTTGCCTTCAATCTGAAGAGCCTGCATATCAAACCAATCGGGGTCGTCCTCATCGACAGTATACGCCACATATGGATTCTGCATAATATTCTGGACTTTTCGAGTATTCTTATTGGTTGCCACATATACAATTGCATCTTTGGATACATATGCCATTGTATGGGTCATTGGCCTGCCCTGCGGGCTCACGGTTGCAAGGTTCAGGTAGTAGTGATCTGAAAGGTACTCGTGAATCTTATCTTTAAGCTCTTCTGCCATAATCCCCACCAAAAATATTACAACTCTCAGCTAAAACCCCTTTTGACTGGATCTTTACATTGGAGTTGCAGGATGCTGTAATCCCAAACAATTTTTCTAATCCCGTGATATAAGTTTCCAATTTCTGTTAGAATTTTTCAGTTCTGTGATAAATTTTTCAGTCTTGAGACATAAAAGGGAAAGTCCATCTCTCCTGTCCTTTCTCCCCATACAATTTAGAGGGACAAAATTTATAAATTTTACTTATATCTGCAATCAGCGGGAATATAAATATTATAGCTGGACAATTTTTCCCGGAATAAGTCTGAAAGATAAGGGTCTTGACTCGGAAAAACATCTTATGGAACCTGTGCTTTCATAAGCATATTGTTTTGGTTTTTTTCCCTGACTTTGTCGAAAAACTGTCTTCCTTCCCGAAAACGATTTAAAAAAGACTGACTGGAGTTAAAAGAAGAATCGAAAGGATAGAAAACAATTTACTTAAGGCTTTCTCTTCCTTCTACATTCTTTTAGTTTTTCTTCCAGGCGGACACGGGAAATGAATATTCCGAACTGCATTGGAATAGTTTCGATGACAGTGCGCACGCTATCCGGAATCTCGTATTCAAGGCTTGAAGCAAGATAAAAAGCTGCAATAACCTCGTTTCCTGATTTTACGGGGATAATTGCGGTAGCCCTGAGATTTTCCTGCCTGAGCGCTTCATCTCTAGATGTGAGGATAAGATCGATATGCTGCTTGTAGACAGGTTGCCCTATCATAACAAGTCTGGTATTAGGGGAATTCACATTGTAATGCGAGGCGTGTTGTACGAAATTGGGAGAAAGGCCTCGGTGAATTGCAAGATTCATGTCTCCTGTTTCTTCATCAATTAGGTAAATGCCTCCGGCATTGATCTCGTCTATTTCAAGGCAGGAGTCTAGCAATCTCTCAAGAGTCTCGTCCAGAGAATTGGAAGTGCTGAGTGCTATACTAAGATCCCTCTGGATATAGAGTAGTTTCTCTCTTCTCTTACGCTCAGTAATATCCAGAATTATTCCCTTTAGATACTTTACAACCCCATTTTCATCGGCTTCAATGAAAGTTCTCTCTTCGACCCAGCGTACTTCCCCTGATTTCGTCAGAATTCGGTACTCCTGGGAAAAGTCCACATAATCTTCCTCGATTCTTCTTAAAAGTTCTCTTTCAACTCTTTCCAGGTCATCAGGATGCACAATATTGCCGTACAGAAGTTTTCCAGACGTAAATTCTTCTACAGTATATCCGAATTGCTTTATATTTTCGGAAACGAACTCAGCAGGCCAGTACTTCTCTGGTCTCCAGAGGAAAACCGTGACAGGAACTTTATTTATTACCGAAATCAGCTCCTTTGCCATCTCCAGTGCGTTGCATAAGGCCGTCTCATTCAAATATTTACAGGCTTTTTGCTTGCCGTTCCCATTCTTAGCTGAGTTCGAAATCACTTTAGACATTTTATTCTCCCTTTATCAAAATCTCTTACAGGAAGCCCTGATAAAATTTCGCGTATTTACATTTTTTGCTTCGCAAATATAGAAGTACGCAATAAATTAAAAAGCTTGTGATTTGGGCTTCAGAATGCATCAGAATGCAGAGGCTTGAAAGTTAGAATCTATAAAAAGATACGACACGAAGAAACACATGAATAAAAGAGAAAGTGAGAGAAAAATATATATGTGGAAATCGAAATTTATTAATCTTAATATAGAAAGGGATGCAGAATTATTAGTCGCAAGCCCTTTTAAGTAATTGTCTAGTTTTTACCTGCCAGTTTCCCATAAGTTTGCAGACCTCAGCGTCCGTATAAATCGTCAGTTTACTTAACATCGATTTCTGATTCGCATATCTGTTTCCTGATTCGCATATCTGTTTCCTGTTCTCACAATATGGGAAAACCCTCTTTTTTCCTGCCTGAATAAAAATCCTATTTTTAAAATTAATCCCCAAGGTCAACTTGATATATAACCGGTGGCATATTTTTAGATACATCGGTACAAAATATAAAAAGAGGCGAATTTGGGAATATGGATAACCTTGAAGGAGTATTAAAGGGACAGAAGATTGCTTATTTTTCCATGGAGATCGGACTTAGAAGTGAAATCCCTACTTATGCAGGCGGATTGGGTATACTTGCAGGAGATACAATTCGTTCGGCTGCGGACCTGAATATTCCGCTGGTAGCAGTAACACTGGTGAGCAACAAAGGCTATTTCAGGCAAATTCTTGACTCTTCCGGAAACCAGGTAGAGCATACCGAAGAGTGGAACCCTGCCCGTTTCATGACGCTCCTCGCAGAAGGGGTAAGCGTAAAAATTCAAAACCGAGACGTCAAAGTCAGAGCCTGGCTGTACAACTGTAAGAGTCTTACAGGAGGCTGCGTACCCATCATTTTTCTTGATACTGATGTAGAAGGAAATGAATGGGAAGACCGCAGAATTACGGATTTTCTTTATGGGGGAGACCAGCGCTACAGGCTCAAGCAGGAGATCGTACTGGGGATAGGGGGAGTTCGGATGCTTGATGCTCTGGGCTTCAAGGTTCGAAAGTACCATATGAATGAAGGCCACTCAAGCCTGCTAGGACTGGAACTCCTGAGGCGTAACGGCACTGATCCTGTGAAAGTGAAGGAACTTTGCATTTTTACTACGCATACCCCTGTGGAAGCTGGACACGATAAGTTTGATTACGGGCTTGTAGAAGACCTTCTTCAGGACAAAAACGATGTGGAAATTCTCCGAAGATTCGGAGGAGCCGAACGCTTTAATACAAGCCTTTTTGCCCTTAACCTGTCGAACTACGTCAATGGAGTTACAAAGAGGCACAGCAGGATTTCAAGCGAACTCTTCCCAGGCTATAAAATCCAGGCGATAACAAACGGTGTCCATTCGTATACGTGGACCTCTCCTTATTTCAGGAAACTGTATGACCGTTATCTGCCTGGCTGGGCAAATGAGCCTGAACTTCTGGTAAGGATAGATGGAATTCCGGACCCTGAGATCTGGGAAGCTCATTGGAACGCAAAAAAAGCCCTTATAGATGAGGTGAACAAAAGGACAGGTGTGGGTATGGACTACGAGACTCTGACAATCGGCTTTGCACGGCGCATGACCGCATACAAACGTGCAACCCTGATTTTATCCAATCTTGAAATACTCAAAAAAATAAACAGACGGGGCAAAATCCAACTTATTTTTGCAGGCAAGGCCCATCCGCGTGATGAAGCCGGAAAACAGATTATTAGGGATATTTTCAAAAACATTGAAATCCTGAGGGAAGAGATAAGAGTTGTTTTTCTGGAAAACTATGATATAGACCTGGCCGCAAAAATGGTCTCCGGAGTTGATGTCTGGCTGAATACACCAACCCGCCCTTACGAAGCCTCCGGCACAAGCGGCATGAAAGCTGCCCACAACGGGGTCGTAAATTTCAGTGTACTCGACGGCTGGTGGATCGAAGGCTGGATTGAAGGCGTGACCGGCTGGGCAATAGGCCCTCAGCCCGAAGAAAACCTTTCTGAAGAAGAAGCAAAAGCCGCCGAACTTAGCGACCTTTACAATAAGTTGTATTATATTATCGTCCCCATGTACTACGACCGCAAGGATGAGTGGGTTAAGCTAATCAACAACTCCATAGGCATGATAGCCTACTATTTCAACAGCCATAGAATGATGCGGCGTTATGTAACGCATGCCTATTTGTAAATGTACTAGGTTTTTGATGGAAGTTTGTGGATTTTAATTTCATACCTCACACTATTTTTTGAGTTATAGATCTCGATTATTCAAAAACCAATTTTTGTTCCCACTCAGTCACTCTTTCCAGAACATGAGCATCGGAGGTAAACGATTTATCTAATTTGGCATTCTGCTTTATACACTACAAAAGATTTTTAAAATGTAATATACAATGTTAATTTGATGAAAAAACTAGTGCTCATATATTAGAAATCCGTAGCGAGTCTGTGAAAATCTCAGATGCCAAAAATTTAATAGAATTCAATTCATGCATAGACCAAGAGTGCTTTATTCATATTTTACTTTTCATTATAACTATTATAGTAAATGCTGGCATAGTATGTGGGTCAATTAATTATTTTGCGAATTTGATTTCTAAAATAAGTCTATTCTTAGGTTTAGTTGGAACAATTTTTGTTGGTTATTCACCTTTCAGTTCAAGAAAAGCTACATACGAATATTCTTTGACAACAGTAGGTTTTAATCCCGAAAAAGCAAAAATAATATTAAATTCTAGATTATGTACAAGTATTGGAACTATTTTTTACTTCATCATTAATATTAGAGCAGTATAAACCCTAAGGCTTATTCGTAAGTTACGAATTTAATCGAAAACTAAGTACATTCTCTATGTTGTGGAGAACGTAGAGATTCTGATGCTAACGTTTTTCAAAAACTGACTTCTACAATCCAGTATTTTACCCCAGAAAATTTAATCCTTTTAAACCTAACCTGACCTCCGAAACCAAGTTTTTCAACGCCTTAACACTCTCCAAAATATGGCTTTTAAGAATGAAAGTCTTATCATTTTTGGTATTCTGTTTCATGTAACGTAAAGCTCCATTAGAAAACCTAACATTTTCCAATCAGAATAAAAATATTCAGGATATTTTGCCTTATTTCTTAAAAATCAATCCTCTGAACCCCAAACTAAGGGCTAACTAAATTTTCTGGAATGAATTTTGAAAAAATTTAAAAAATCCTAATATAACTTAAAAAAGTAAGAAATTAGATAGAGAGATCAATTCTCCCTACCATCTAACTGTGTTTATCTCCTTCTATAAAGGAATGTCCCAACGAGCCCGATAACGCAGTAAATCATTTCAAACCCAGGTATGCCTGTCGTTTTTTCCTTTTGCCCAGATGTATGTTCAACGTCTGCTGCTATATTTCCAGTATTATTTTCTAGATTTTTGGCTTCAGGTTCAGGTAGTATTTCAATCACGTTCGCTTTTGCTTTAACCTTACCTGTTATTGCAAAGGGTGAGAACCCAGGGGTTTTGGCTGTAAAATACAGATACTTATCATCTTCCCTGAACAGGGTAGCTGGAAGTTTATTCCATTTCTTCTCACTATACCTGTTAAGGGTGATTGAAGCTTGATCAATGTCTTTGTCCTGAATCCAGGATTTTGTAACTTTAAAACAAATTAATGCATTTTCGAGATTGTCCTCGTCACTTCCATACCCGCTGTTTCCAACCCATATGTTGAGATAGTTATAGACCTCACCTTCGGGTGTTTCTGGCGTAAGCGTGGATTTATCTTTTAGCATCTCCACAGTTGTAGTTGTCTTGCCAGCAGTCTTTTTTGAATCAAAGCTTAAATAAACAATGTCAGTGGCGTTCTTTGGAAAATCAAACTTTACAGAGTTTCCGCTTGTAATGTACGTTTGTGAAAGTT
>JAMXLQ010000230.1 GCA_024280975.1 Methanosarcina sp. | reverse complement strand
CTTTTCGGGGCAATCTTTGTAAATAATTTAACTCCAGCGAACCGGACAGGAGGCGAACCCCTGCGAATATTCTGGGCTAACAAGCGCTTTGGAATAAGCTACACCGATGGTTTCATAACGATCCTTTTTGAAAGGCTGGTCGAAGCAGCTCCCATTATCCTGCTCTTATTCTATGTGCTATATCTCTTTCCCTCTTTAGAGATTAAATTCCTGCCCCAGAAAAGTATCCTGACCTTAAATTCAACTTATCTGCTGCTCCCGACCGTCCTTGCAACTGAAATACTAGTATGGATTTTCCGAGAGAGATTTACTGTCCTTCTCAGAGATATACAGCAAAACTGGAAAAAGCTTAACAGATCCTTTATTCCTGCTCTCCTGTTATCCTGCGGGGTCTGGATTCTTGATATAATACGTTTAAAATTGATTGCCTTAGCTCTCAATATCCCTCTCTCTCTTTATATTATTGCAGCAGTTTCAATATTGTACCTTCTACTCGGGCTTCTACCAGTAACTCCTGGAGGAATAGGAATAGTCGAAGGAGGTCTGATCTCCCTGCTTCTATATTTTGGGTTAACTCTTGCCTCTGCAGGCAGCTTCGTTTTTCTAGAACGTTTTATTTCTTATGGGCTTAGTAGCCTGATAGGATTTCTTTACCTCTTTTATTATGGAGGGTTTAAAATATGGAAAAACACAAAATTGCACTGATCAGTGACTGGTATTTTCCAAAGGTTGGCGGAATCGAGTATTCCATGCATACCCTTGCTAAAACCTTGAGCACGCATGGCTATGAGGTAAGCGTTATTACAAGGAGCTATCCTGGTGTCCCCAAACACAGTACAAAGGACGGGGTATCAGTGATAAGGGTAAAAGGTAGACCTTTACTCGGACAAAATCGATTTCTTACTCCCAGTGCGTATAAGGAACTCTTCAGCCTTTTGAAGAAAGGGAATTATGAGATTGTCAATTCCCATGGATTGGATTCTCCTCTCGGTATGGGGGCTCTCCTTGCATCCAGAAAACTTGGAATTCCTGTAATTGTTACTAATCATTCCCTTGTGGGGGATACACCATATCGTCTGCTTTTATATCTTATGGGCAAATTACTTCTAAAAAATACCGACGCTGTAATTGCTGTCAGTTCAGCCGTTGAAAAAGACTCAAGGCTAATGACAAAAAAACCCATTTATCGGATCTTTAACGGTGTTGATTCTGAAGATAAAATTATAAAAGTTCCCTTTCCTGTTGATACCAACGGAAAGATCGTAATCGTTACGGTTGCACGCATGACAAAGAAAAAGGGTGTTCAGCATATTGTGGATCTTGCACCTCCACTTCTACAGAAGCACAAAAATTTATTATTTGTAATGATAGGAGACGGTGAACTAAGGCGTAAACTGGAAAGAATTGTAGAAGAGGCAGGTTTATCCAGAAACTTTTACTTTACTGGGGAAGTATCCAGGGAAAAAGTACTGGGATATTTAGAACAGGCAGATATCTTTGCCCTTCCCTCCAGTAATGAGGCCTTTGGAATTTCGATCCTGGAAGCAATGTCAAAAGAAGTTCCTGTTGTGGCAATGAATAATAGTGGAGTCTCAGATATCATTACGAGCGGTGTAAACGGCTACCTTGCAGACAGCCTTACGGAATTCTCGTCTGCCTTAGAAGATCTGATCGAAACCCCAACCCTGCGAGCTTCGTTTGCCAGAGAGGCTATCCGAGGGCTTTCAAATTATGATTGGAACCGAATATGTGAGCAAACAAGCAGGGTATATAGAAGTGTCATTCATGAAAAATATCACAATAACCATTGATGTGGAAGAAGACTGTCCTCCGATGCTTACAAGTACGAGAGGCATGGAAGAAGGATTGCCTGAGTTGCTTGACCTTTTCAAAAAAGAAGAGATAAGAGCAACATTCTTTGTTACCGGAATGATGGCTAAACAGTATTCAAGCCTTATACACAGAATTCCAAAAGAGGGACACGAGCTTGGGTGTCACGGATATACCCATACACGTTTTGACCGGATGGATAAGGAAGAAGCCAGGCTTGCTCTTAAGCAAGCTGGAAAAGTTCTGAGACAGTTTGAAAGAAAACTTGTATCGTTCAGGGCCCCAAACCTGCAGTTCCCGAAAAATTATCTTAAACTTCTGGAAGAAGAGGGTTTCCTTTATGATTCTTCTATTGCAGCATATAAGCCCCCGTTTTTTCAGAGCAAGACAGAAAGTAAAATAATAAGGGTTCCTGCTACGATTACCTCTTCTTTTCTAAGGCTGCCTACAGGCCTTTTTCTCCCGCTTATCAGGTATTCAAAAGCTCCTGTAATTTTTTTTCATCCCTGGGAATTCGTGGATATGTCAGACACGCCTATACGCCTGGACTGCAAGTTCAATACTGGAGAAAAAGCCCTCAAGAACCTTGAAGTCCTGATCCGTACTTTAAAAGCTGAAAACTACCATTTTTTAACTTTGCAAGAAAGAGCAAAACTTGAAAAATATAAGTAATAAGCTGGAAAAAGTGAGCAAAAATATTTCTCTTTTTTAGAATGGAGTAATGGCATAAAAGTCATTCTTCAACAACTTCCAGAATCTTCCTGATTTTCTCGTTTTCTATGGAGTAGAGTCTCATCTTTCCTTCTTTTCTTACTTTAATTATCCCCCAGTCCTGCAACTTTGCAAGATGCATTGAAGTATTGGACTGAGTTCTTCCAATGAGTTCCGAGATTTCACAGGCACATAACTCTCCTTTGCAGTCACTGCATTTATTCTCTTTGCACTTGCGTTCGGCCTCAATAGGAGCTTTGATGATCCTGTACCTTGTATCTTCGCTCGGTGTCTTGAAAGGCTGGACATTTTCCTCATTAGCATATCAATAATCATTGAATTATAAAAGTATATACTTTTTCTAAACTTAAAAGGAAAATCAAATCCCTTTTTCAAGCTACTTTTAAGTGGGCTCCGGAATTAATAAACCTCAGATTTCATTTTCCAGCCGCCTTCCGGGCCTCTTTTATGATCTCTTTCATCATCTCTCCAACGAGATTCGCTTTTTCACAGTGAGAAGCCTCTTTTGGCTTGCAGTTCAGGAGAATGCTCATCAGTCTGTCAGCTAGACGGTAAAGCTTGATATCTTCAAGCCGGATCAAAAGCGAGGATAAGCTTTCGCTAAATTCCCTGCATTTATCGTGATTGCAGACCGCCTCCTCATGCAACTGGCAGACAGTTTGTAAGTCTTTTATAACTTCTTCAGGGATATTTGTCTCAACCATAATGATTAATCCGATTCAGCTTCTATTTAGTGTAATTATCTCTATGCCGATTATATCATTTTTAGTATACAACCAGTAAAGAAAATAAGGAGACTAGTAAATGGAAAGAGAAAAAGATACATTGCTAGAAGAAAAGAACGCAAATAAAACAGAAGACGATGAAGAGGACTTACTTTATACGCATAAGCCTGAAAATCGGGGTAGCAGTATACAATGGAATACTGCTTTTTGTAGAAGGCCCGGTCACTGAAATTAATGTATAAAGTACCTAACCATTCAGTTTTAAAATCTCTGCTTCTAAATTTAAGCTGCTTGCAACTCTAAGTTGAA
>JAMXLQ010000229.1 GCA_024280975.1 Methanosarcina sp. | reverse complement strand
CAGATTCCCATCCTCGTCATCTGTCGAAGCATTCTTACTTCCCTAGGGGAAGCGAAAAGCAGCGGGGCTGGGAAGAAGAAAGAACAGCAATTGCAATCGATGTCCGGAAGTCCCATACCGCAAAAATATGTGGAAATTATTTCTTCCAGATCCCTCCAAAAGGAGATGCAGAATTTATTGACGCCCTGATTGCAGGGCTTTCAGGAAAACTTCCCAAAACCTCCTACAACTACCCACCTAAGAAAATCCTTGAGCTGGCAAACATCCTTAAAGGGGCAAAATTCGGAGTAATTTTTGTAGGACGC
Source organism: Methanosarcina sp. (assembly GCA_024280975.1). Taxonomy (GTDB): domain Archaea; phylum Halobacteriota; class Methanosarcinia; order Methanosarcinales; family Methanosarcinaceae; genus Methanosarcina. The sequence continues at coordinate 8,171 of JAMXLQ010000229.1, read as the reverse complement.
GGGCTGACTGACTCGCTTGAAAACCTTGAACCCCTTTTCAGGCTTATGAAAATCCTGAATGAAAAAGCAAATTTCCACCTGATGCCCATGGTACGAAATTATAATACACTGGGTTTTAACGAAAACCTCTTTGCAGAAACAGGATATGTGAACAGCGTAAAATTCGAAAACGGTGCTGTAAAACACGGGCCCGAATACTCAATTGTTGAGTCTCTTAAAGCAAAAACTGTGGATGCAGCTCTCATAATAGGTTCTGATCCGCTTTCTATTCTTCCCAGATCTATTGCAAAAAATATGCTGGAGATTCCTGTTATCTCGGTGGACCATTGTGAAACCCTGACTTCAAAGCACGCAAAGGTTTACGTTAATACTACAATAAGCGGAGTAGATTCAGGGGGAAGTGCCATACGTATGGACGGGGTTAAAGTGAACTTTGAGCCTGTTATTGAGACAAATCACCCGTCTGATGAAGTGATTCTCAAGAAAATAATGGAGGCCCTCTGATGGATTTCGGATCTTTTCTTACAACTCCTGAAATAAAAGTCAAAATCATAACTTACAGGGACATCTTTCAGGATAAGGCTATGCTCGAAAACCGTTTTGGGGAAGAATACAAAGACTTATCTGCTGTCATAAAGCTGGATCCTGCAGATCTCAAACAGTTGAACGTGAAAAAAGGCGAGACGGTCACTTTAAAAAATTCCTTTGGAAGAGTTGTGGTAAAAGTTGAGGAATCCGGATATGAAACTCCTCACAGGGGTATCGCATATATGCCCAAAAGTCCCTGGTCCAATATGCTGATCTCGGATGAAACCGGAGGTACAGGAGTACCTAAATTCAAAGATATATCCGTGACCGTTACCAGCGCAAAAGGGGAAAAAGTTACTGAACTCAAGTTTTAAATTCTTTTTCCTGGTTAGGGGCTAACTGATTTCCTTAGAAATCTCTATATCCCCTAAAGTTCCCTTAAAAATTTCCTTAAAAACGCAAAATTTATTTCATTTTCCTTTTATAGCTCTTTTAACTGCAGATTGGATGAGAAGATGGTCAGTAAACTCCTTAAATTTACAAAGATTTTGAAAAACGGGACTATTTTCTACCGCTTTGAAGGTTTTGAAAATGTAGATTCAAGATGGGAATTGCCCTGTGAGTACCTCTCAGGCCTTCATTTCGCGGCATGGAACGGAATTCTTCTCTATTCGGATGGAAATGTTATAAAAACTCTACCTCTAGGGAGCTTAATTTCAGTGAATGAGTATCAAGAACTGATGAGAATTGTTGAGATTGGGAAAGAAAGGTTAAGAGAAATAAAGAGCAAAATGGGCATCTGAGCATTTTATCTAAAAAATGTGTCTTTGACATGATAGAATCTCAGATTTTGAATAATATTTTCTATTCTTATATGATATCCCGTCAGATTTCTCCGAGTTTCTTGGAGAATGGCTTTCCAGACGCTTACTGCGCAGAGGAGACACTTCTCCCTTTGTCTCAAAGTTTTTGAGATAATACAGGTTTTTCAGATAGAGGGAAGATAGATGATAATGTAGATAAAGAGAGGAAAAAGCAAAAAGAGCCTTAATTTTATTAAAGCTTTCCTTTATTTTTGAAAAAAAAGTTTCTAGGCAGTGTTACATAAATAAAATTTTTGAGCTTTGCAGTCTCTCAGAAATCCCCTTGCTTCACATAGGGGTAACTCCATAAAGCCACCTGGAGGGCTGTTGCCTTAAACCAGGCCTGATGCATTTTTTCCACTTCCTCGGAAGCGTGTCCTTTCCTTGCAAGGAAAGGTTTAATTGTTGCTGTTATCGGGTAAATAAAAGCGACAAGATAGCGGTAGCTTATGTTTGGAGCAGACTCTACGTTGTCGATCCGATTCTTCTTGGTCCGGTGATGCCGCAGACCTATCTCATATTGATAATCCAGCCAAGCCTGGTCATAATTGCGGTTACAGGTATCAAGAATCCATTTGGAGAAGCGTTTTCTAACCGCAGCAAGGTATTCTTCGTTGGGAGTTCCGTCTGGACTGGTGAAATAATAGAGTAGATGCGGATGTGAGCCCACAAACCCATACCAAGTGTCAAGGATCTCCTCGACCTGATCTTCCAGCACTTCTCCGGCTTTCTTGAGGTATTTCTCATCCTCCACTGTAAACATCACAGTGTCTTTTAAAAGTTTCAGATCTTCCAGGTTCAGAGGAGACACGCTTTCTGTCTTTCCGTAGGTATAACCCGGAATTTTTTCCATGGACATCGATTTTAACCCCCCAAATGTCAATTGGCTCAAATATCAATTAGTTTGCTCCCAATTCATTATTTTCTTTAAAAATAGAATTGAGAATCTTCTATTTTATTTCGTCTATTCATAATGTTAATTCTGGATATTAATCTTTCAATTCCTGAATCCATGAAATGTCTTTCTTGCTGAAATTACAGCAAATCCTCCTTTTCCATGTCCTTTTTCCGGAAGTTCAGCATTTTTTAATTTCTCAGGCTGTTTAAAAAGAGTCTGGCAGATCTCGATATTTTCAAACCCGATTTCTACAAGGTATGTTAAGACTTCTGTTGCAGAAAGAAAACGTGCATCAGCGGAAAATTTGCTTTCTTTTTTCTCCAACTCAATGCAGCGTCCCAGGGAGCTATCTCTATCAAGGATTCCGGCTATAATTTGTCCGCCTGGCTTCAAAACCCTTAGAACTTCCCTGAGCGCCTGGTTCGGGTTCTCGAAAAAAGCAAGTGCAGTAACAATCAAAACAAGATCAAGCTTCTCTTTTTTAAAGGGCAGAAACTCTGCAACTCCAAGTACGACTTCCAGCCTGCGTTGCTTTGCAAGCATTGCCATAGCCCGTGCCGGTTCAAGCCCTAGCCCGATCTCGAAAGCCGAAGCGAACCTACCTGTACCAGTTCCTATTTCAAGAGTTTTCAATTTTTCCAGATTTTCGGGGAGGAACGCTCTCAGGGCAAGCAGCTCGGACTCATAGGCAGGTTTATATTTCTCGTACCAGGCATCATATTCTTCTGCAAACCTGTCAAAGCTTTCCCATGACCCCATTAAACCCCCACTCCGGTTTCTGATTTTTTATCATTTCGGAACTTTTTATTTCCCTTGAACCCTTTTTATTTTACTGGGATTGTTTTTTATTTATGTTAGGCTCCTTCAATTTTTCTGATATTTTTAACTCTTATAAAATCCTTCTTTCTTTGTCAAATTGTTTTATCTTTTTCTATACAGGGAGACAGCAAGCAAACCAAGTATCCCATAAATCAATTCAAAACCAGGTAAGCTCGTCATTCTATTCTGTTCGGCATCTTCTGTATCCCTTCCTTCCAGAACGGTTATTACGAGATTTTTAGAAGCAGTCCCGTTTTCGTTGCCTGCGGTAAAAGTAACATTATAAATTCCTGGTGTCACGTAAGTATGAACCGGATTTTTATCTGTAGAATCAACCTTTCCATCGTTTTCAAAATCCCAGCTACTATTATTTTCATTTTCCGAAAGGTCGGTAAACTGGACTGAAAGAGGAGGATGACCACTAGTCGTATTGGTACTGAAATTTGCAACAGGAAGGATTGGGTTCTTAACCTTAGCGACTACAAGAGGAAGACGATCAACGTACTTGCTGTTAATCCTATATACCTCATCAGCAATGCCGTCTCCATCTGTATCATTTGCGGTTTCGGAAAATCCAGTACCGTTAGGGTTTGCCCAGTAGTTTCCTGCGAGATAAGGTCCACCAACAATGTTTGTGCCTGCGGTTTTTTCTATATTATATATGTTACCGGTTCCGTTATTAGGTATAGCATTGACAGTGTTATTGAAGTAATTATTGAGAACACTATTCTTGTCACTTCTTGGACAGATATAAAGCCCATAAACGTGATTTGAAACAATAGTATTGTCTAAGATCTTGTTACTGTCTGAATTACCCAGATGAATGCCCCTACCATTATTGGAAGCATTATTTCCTGAGAGGGTAGTATCCACGTCAGTTGAAATTGAGATTCCGTATTCGTTGTTTTCCGAGAGAGTATTATTTGATATTATATTTCCCTCCGAATTAGAATCATCGAGCCCATATCTGTTTTTTGAAGCTCTGTTTCCGGAGATCGTGTTATAGTTGGACTGCTCAGAAATAACTCCCTTATCGCCTTTTCCAATCAAGTTATTAAGAATCATGTTATAATCTGAATTCTTCAGATATATTCCATAAGTATTATTCAGCAATCTATTATTTTCTATAGTGCAGTTTTTGCACTGATACATATAGATCCCTGCGTGATCTTTTTTTGCCTCCATTATCTTGAATCCGCTAATTGTAACCTTTTCTGATTCTACACTGAATACATCTAAAGCCGGGTCTCTAGCAGTTATTATCGTATCTGCAGGATTTCCTGACTCTGATTTTATTACTACATTATGTATGGTTACTTTGATATTCTCGGTATAGGTCCCGGGCTTTACAATTATTACATCGCCTGAAACTGCATTGTTTACAGCAGCCTGTATAGACTCTCCCGGCTTGACTGAAATCTCAGCCGCAGCTCCGATACCAGAGCTTAACATCAGAATAAAAAAAACTAATAAGAATGTAATTAATTTACTTATTCCAATCCCTCCGTCCACTCAAGAAAAGCAATGATTTTTCTAATCAAGCTTGTTTTAAATAACTGTGTAATCAATGCACTGTGTAAATTAATTCATACGCACTCTTGTAAATAAGCGTGTAAATATTGCGAGTTATTTTGTAAGCTACTTTACAATTGATGCTTTAGTTGATCCTTCTGTGAAAAACATGCAGAAATCCGCATTCTTGCGTAAAATCCACTTTATCTCTAAGTAATATTTTATACCCTAAATAATATTTTATATCAATTGTCAGAATAGCGGGGATAATGTATAATACAGATATAAATGTGGTGGTTTTAATTTGAATCAATACAAAATATGAACATAACGTTAGCTGATATCTAAAGTTGCCAAAATCAAGAGGAAATTGCTGAAATCTGTTTAACCTTGATAAAAACGAATAAGACCTATAAGATTGATATAAACTTATGTAAAAATATGGGCGTGAGAAGTAAAATTAAGACTAAGATCTAGAATTTGCATCTTCTGTTCAAATAAATTCTTTTACTTCTCTATTTTTTAATCAGGTGTTTTATTTTTTCTTATTCAAGAATGTCATAATAAGGCAAACCATAACATAAAGCACCTCAAATCCTGGTATGCTTGTTGGATTTCCATTATCAGATTTTTGTTCTGTCTTCTGTTTCTGTTCAGTTTCTGATACTTTTGTGTTATTCTGCTTAAGTTCCGAGGTGCTGGTTGAAGGCTTTGTTTCAGTCACATTTTGTTTTTCTACAGCTTTCCCTGTTATTGCAAAGAAAGAGAACTCTGAAGTTTCTGCCGTGAAGTACAGATATTTATTATCTTCATTTAAGCATTTGACTGGCAGCTGTATCCATTTTTTGTCGCTGTACCTGTTGAGAACAATTGAATTCTGGTTAATCTTCTTATCCTGCATCCAGGATTTCTCAACCTTGAAGCATACTGCAGGATTTCCTATGTTCTTTGATGTTGCAAACCCTCCGGTTCCAACCCATATATTGAAGTACTTATATACCTCAGTCGAATTCAGCTCTGAAACCAGAGTTGATTTTCCTTTTAGCTGTTCGGCAATAGCTGTTGTCTTACCTGCTGTCTTCTTTGCATCAAAACTCGCATACACAACACAGGTTGCATTCTTTGTGAAATCAAACTTTACAGGCTTTCCGTTTGTAACATAAGCCTGTGAAATTTCCTTTACCTGGACATTACTCTGAGGTTCAGGAGAACTGCCGGCACCACCGCCACCGCCACCGCCACCTCCATTGCTGCTGTGGTGGCTGCTTCCACCGCTTGAACCACTTGAACTACTTGAACCATTTGAGCTGCTTTGTTCTGTGACCGTTATCTGAGCAGTTTTTTCTGGGGAAGTACCATTTTCACTTGTCGCGGTTAATCTAACGATATAAGTTCCTGCTGTAGAATAAGTATGTGTTGGACTCTGATCAGTTGAAGTAACTCCATCCCCAAAGGTCCAGTTCCAGCCGGTTGTATTTTGTGAAAGGTCAGTAAACTGAATAGCAAGGGGAGCATACCCATTCGTAGGATTGGCGCTGAAATTTGCAACAGGATAGACTTTAAATCCCTTTATAATTATTTGTATAGTTTTTGGTTCTGTGGTTCCATTGTTGTTGCTTGCTTTCAGACTGACATTATAGATTCCCGGGGTCTCGTACACCTTGACAAAGGTTTTATTGCTATTGTCCGAGATTCCATCATCATTAGTGTCCCAGCTTATTGATGTTGCATTTTCTGACAAATCTGTAAACTGGACAACAAGAGGAGCGTAACCGCTGGTCACGTTGGTACTGAAACTTGCAACAGGCAGGATTGGTAGTTGCGGATTCGAAACAAGTACAAGAGGCAGGTTATCTATAATGTTGTTTGAGCTGTCAATATATGCGGAATCAATAATCCCGTCCTTATCTTCATCTTTATCGGCTGATTTTTGGGAAAATCCAGTACCTTCAGGTGTTCCCCAAAAATTACCTCCTATGTATGATCCACCGACAATATTTCTGCCCTCGGTTTTTGCTACATTCCAGGTAGTGTCTCTTGTGTTGATATTTGCACTACGATTATTGTTTATGTAATTATTATACATCCGGTTATTGTGGCAAGCCGGGCATTCAAAAAGGCCGTAGCCGCCATTAAAAGCGACAATGTTCCCGGAGATTATGTTTCCGCTGGAAGAATTTTGATGGATTCCCCCACTATCGGTTTTGTTATTCCCACATTCGTAAACTGTGTTCCCGGAAATATTGTTATCGTTAGATTGAGAAATCCACATTCCATACTGACTATTATTCAAAACAATATTGTCTAAAATTTTGTTATTGTTTGAGATTATAGAGTCAATGCCTCTTGTATTCGAATTTACAGCGTTGTTTAACAGAGTATTTCCTTCAGAACTGTCGAGGTGAATTCCAAACATTTTGTTCGAGTTTACTCTGTTTCCCAAGATTTTGTTATTATTTGAGCTAATCAGAGATATTCCATATATATTGTCCGAAAGATCATTATTAGTAATTAGGCAGTCACTGCATCTGACCAGATAGATTCCTGTTTCTCCTGATTCAATCCTGAACCCGCTAATTGTCGTATTAATCGCTGCAACGTTGAATACACTTGTATTTGGGCTCGCTTTAATTATTGTATTTTCAGGATTTCCGGATTCTGACCTTATTATAAGATTCGGCGTAGTAACTTTGATATTCTCGTTATATATTCCGGGTTTCACGATTATCGTGTCGCCCGAGGCTGCACTGTTCACAGCGGCCTTTATGGAATCCGTCGAATTAACGGTGATATCCTTAGCCGCCCCAATTCCCGAAACTAATGCAAAAATTAGCATGGCCATTAGCAGGATGATTAATTTTTTCATTTTCATTCCCCAGTATAAAAATAGCATTCTATTGAAATTTTTTAATAAGTTAAGGAATAAGCGCAAACAATATAAATATATTGATCCAGTATACTTTCTTATAAACTGGAAAATGTTAAAAATTTAGAATTTTATAAAGAAGTTACGAAAGAAGATTAAATAATCCTAAAAAAGTATGTGGAAAAACTACTCAGAAAGAGCAAAAATAGTAAAGATAGGATGAAGGATCAGCCCTCACCCAAGAGTTTTAGCCTGCTTTTATCCTTTGGACTTTGCTCAGGCTCCCTCAATCAAGTTACACAGCATCTTCTGTCTCATTGATGCTCATTTCGATTTCACTGTCATCGGCTGGTTCTGTTTTATTAGTGTATGCTTCAGTCTCATTGACAGTTGCTTCTGTTTCATTTGTTTCCGACTTATTTATTTCAGTCTGATTTTCCAACTTATTTATTTCAGTCTTATTTGCTTCCGTTCTGTTGACAGCTGTTTCATTTGTTATACTTGTTCCAGTACTGGTAGGATTGAAGTTTACTTGAGGCATGACAGACTGTTTGGGTTCATGGCCACCTACGAGAGGCAGGAAGTCCGAATAATTATTGCCTGGAAGTTTGTACGCAGCATCAGCAATTCCATCTCCGTCTGCATCGGTTGCAGTCTGGGAAAATCCAGAGCCATCAGGTTTTGC
>JAMXLQ010000228.1 GCA_024280975.1 Methanosarcina sp. | reverse complement strand
AACATAAGAGTCCTTGAAATGCACTATCCTGTCTCTAACACTGCATCTTTCTTCTTTGCAGGAAAAAACGTTGTAAGGAACCAAAATCCAGTTTGCAACCAGGAAAAAAGGCACAGCAATCATATGCCAAGTTCGAGCTGTTTGAAAAGCCATGAAACCCCAGCCAAAGTAGATTTTGAATCCTGTAATAAGCAGGACAAACATAGTAATAAGATGCACCAGATGAGTAACCCTCTCAAGCCAGGTATAGCGTTCAACAATTAATTTTCTGGAAGCGGGTCTTTGAGCAGATCGTACCATACTTCCACCCTCCTTCAAAGTACCTTGATTGTATAATCCGGGTGCTTTCCGGTTTTATCAATTGTATGCACTGCACATGCCAGGCAGGGATCGTAAGAGCGGGCTGTATGCAGGATTCCGAGAGGATTCGAATAATCCACTCCAAGTGCATTTTCGGCAGCTGAAATTTTGGTGCCTATGAGAGCCTGCTCAACAGGACTTGGAATATCCTGTGAGTTCCTGGGAGCAAGGTTCCAGGTACTCGGAACCACAGCCTGATAAAGAGTTACCATGGAATCCGGCCCTGTGGCAATCCAGTGCCCCAATGCCCCTCGCGGTGCTTCCCATAAGCCCATTCCTGCGGAACTCTTTGCCATGGAAAGCTCGGTATGCACAGCAACCTTTCCACCGGCTTCAAGATCCTGTGTCAGCCATTTCATAAGTTCTGAATATAATACAAGGATTTCCTGCATCCTTGCAACCATGCGGGTATAATTATTTACAGGATAGTAGCCGTTGTCTTGGAAAGTTTTCACCAATCCCGTGACAAGAGGTTCTCCCATAATTATCATACGAGCAAGAGGGCCAACCTCACATGGGATACCATTATAATTAGGAGCTTTTGCCCATGAGTAGCGGCTTGCCGACCCTTTAGTATAGTCTATTTTTCCGGGATCCCCTTCTGGAACCGTAACCCCGTTCCAGGGAGGACGGTCTTCTACATTGTCAATGTAAAAGGCATGACGAGTGCTTTCTGAGATCTTTTTGTAATCGAATTTTTCAAGCTTGAAATTTCCATCCATGTAGCCAGAAGGAATAACCCTACTGTCTGCAGGACTCGTGGGATCGTATCCATCTCCTTTCTCAGGCTTGAAGAAAACTCCGTAAGAAAGAAATCCAATTTTGTTAGGATCTTTGTAAGCCCCGGCAAGATCCATTTTCATACTAATAGGCAGACCAAGAAGCTTTTCTCCTATCAACTCCGAGCCAAAAGCCGCAAATAGCGGGACATCCCCCCAGCCAGCAGAGTGTGAGAAGTCCTTGCTGGTAAGGGATTTATTCAGAAGTTCTCGCAGGTGATTAAGAACGAAATTAGCAGCCTTTTGAGGAGAAGAAGCCTTGTAAGTATTTGCAACCCAAGTATCAGGAGAGATCCCAAGAGTAAATGCCTCAACAAACTCCATCGTCTTCGATACATAACTTACAATTTGCCCGATATCGGCAACTGTCGGAGAATAAACTACTCCCCCAACATGCTGAAGAACCGGATGTGGCATCTTGGCAGCTATCAGAGAAATTGCGTCGTGCAGGCGGCGAAATTCCACTATAGCGCCTAGATAGGACGAGCCAGCCGGATAACTAGTACCATTAAGCTGAGAAATCAAAGGCGTAAAACGTCCTTGGAGTTCTTTCCATACTGCATTTCCAACATCCCCATATTTCGCCAGGATATCACGGTAAGCAGGGTTTGCAAGATCAGGACCCCAGAGCACGTAGATATGTGCTGCATGGCTGGCTATGTAATTCAGACCCTGGTGAATGTTTCGCACCACAAGAGCATTTTTAGGGACTTCACCCGCAACCCCGAAAAGTTCATCCAGAGCATTTGCTGCAGTTATGCCGTGGCAAACCGGGCAGACCCCACATATCCTTTGGGACAGAAGTGCCGCATCCCTGGGATCCTGGTGCTGTAGGAGACGTTCAAAACCCCTTAACTGTAAGCCATTACTCTGGGCTTCAGTAATCACGCCTTCTCCATTGACTTCGGTATTGATTCTGTAATGTCCTTCAATTCTCGTAAGAGGATCAACAGTGACTTGTACCATTATTTTTCACCTCCGGTTTCTTCTAAAGTTGTTTCTTCGGCAACCTCCCCCTCGTCTTCAGGTCTTTTCATGACAGTTCTTCTAACAGCGTGAGCTCCTGCAGCAAGTAGTGCGCCTCCTATTGCTACTCCCGCTATAGTAGTGATATTCGTACCTACAATTCCTGTTTTCTCAATTTCCACGAAAAAAGGCCTGGTGCTATCCGGGAAGCCCGGCTGAGCGCAGCCAATACAGGGAGAGCCTGCCTGAGGACAGTAATTGAGGTGACCGTTCCAGTGGCGAGTGGCACAGTCTGCATGGGTATAAGGTCCCTTGCATCCCAGTTTCCAGAGGCACTTCGGTCCACCTACTGTCAGTTCAAATTCTCCATGGTCATAGTATCCACGACGAGAACAGTTATCATGAATAACATGGTCAGGTGGGAAGAAAACCTTTGGGCGTTTCCAGTGATCCAGTACATACGGCAAATCATCGGGTACTTTTATCTTACCCAAAACAACTGCGCCTATTGTCAAAAAAACCCAGTCTGGATGAGTAGGGCAAGCAGTAAGATTAATCACAGGCTTTTCAATACCAAGAAGATCTAAAATCCCCTTTGAAGCATCTTCCATAGTAAAGGCAATCCCACGGGGATCCATAAGTTCAACTATATCACTCTTAGCAGCGTTCACCCCACCATTAGTCGCACAGTTCCCAATTGCAACAATTGCTAAAGCATTTTTAGCAGCTTTCGCGTAAATCTCTTTATAGGTTCTTCCTCCCAACATGAGATATTTCCCGGAACCTTGAGGGCCATTAGAAACTGCTCCTTCGGAGACTAGAACGTAGCCATTTTCTTTTTCTAAGATCTCATCCAGCACAATCTCAGAATTAAGATCACTGGTATTTGCGAGCTTCCCATCTACGAAAATTCCCTGCTGCATCATTAGAACTTCATGATAGAGAAGTTTGAGATTATACTCCTGAAGGAACTCTACAATATCAGGTGATCCTCCATCCAGCATTGATATGGTACAGCCACTATCCATTACTCCGTGAAGCCATACCACTTTAGTTTCCGAAAGTTGAAGGGCTTTTGCTATATCGCTTTTATATGTTTGTAAAAAAAGTGAGGCCCCAAGCACCCCAACTGCCTTTATAAAAGTCCGTCGATCCATTTTCATGAAATCGAGATTTTTAAACTTTTCAAGTAAGCCGTCATTATCCGTTCCACTTCCCCCATATCACAAATAATTTTATATAAAGATATATAAAAAAAGGAATCCAAGGTATTAAAGACTATCACATTTTCAAACCCGCTTTGAAAGGATCTTTTTATGCTGTAGAGAAGATTTCAAATCCAGCTTTTTGAAGAAAAAAGACGAAAATATGGCTCTAAAATTTCAGTACAGACTTGTTCTAGAGATTTTTTGAATATGTTTAATTTATTAAAATGACCCATGTACACTTAAAATAAATATAGATTTTCTAAAAACTTATATATTTTAATATCTCTACTCTATTTATTGAAATTTTAAGGTTAGTAACATTTAGTAATAACACTGTATATTTAAGGGAAGAGATTTTACAGCAAACTATGGGGGATAGAATATGACTATTGGGGATGGTCACGACTTAAAGTCGCCGAGATTTGCAGGCGATGAAGTTCTGGAGGCTTGTTATGACAATGAAAGGGTTCTCCAGAGAGGGGATAGGGGCTCTGCGGTGAGAAAAATTCAGCAGGCGTTGATATTTTTAGATTTTCCGGTGCCCAAAGTTGGAGCCAATGGCATTTTTGGTGATGAAACTGAACTGGCTGTTAGAAGCTACCAGGAGGCAAGAGGACTAAGTGTTGATGGTGTAGTAGGGCCGGAAACTATAGGAAGTCTCGATGAAGAATTTTTCACGGGTGTTACGAGACCTTCGGTTTCACCAGGACCTGAACCACAGGTATCTGAGGTTCGAACTCCACTATTTCCGGAATCTCCGGTTCGAACGCCAAGGGCGTCTCCAATTACTCCAATAGCACCTAAAGCCCCGCCAGTGAGAGCACCTAGAATTCCTCGAGTAAAGGCATCTGGAGTTAAAAGATCTCAACCTCCAGCTACACCAGCAGGGAAACCTTCAATACTAACAACACAGGCGGTTCCGCCTGAACAGACCCCTACTCACGTGACCAGACCCATAACTCCGCCTGTAACCAGACTACCTAGTACGGTTGACAGTCAGGGACGTAAATTCCATACTGCAGGAACCGTGAGTGGGAGTAATTCTTCTTTTGAAGCTGAGGCTGGAAAATCGGTCCGTCTTGAGGTGAGTAACCTGAATGTCAAGGAGTCAAGCGTCATGGTAAAGACAAATACAGGGGAAGCAAAAGAATCTGTACTTTTACCTGACACCCTTGTAGATTTTGAATTCTCTGCAATAGAAGAGCCCTTTATATGGAGATTTTACATAGAAACCGATAGTGAAGACTCTTTAATCGAGTGGAAACTTTATAGCAACTGGGTACCGGGAAAATCCGAGTAACCATTTAAGAGAAAAAATGTATTAACGGAAAAAAGAGCTTCACATGAAAGTTTAAGCGAAAAAAAAAGTAGCTGCATCAACCTTAAAAATTATTTAAACAGGGATCTGCTCTGAGAGACAGAAACCTAATTTTTTTCTCTTTTCAGAGGTATATCAATCCTTTTTTTCAGAATATGTAAGGCAGAGCTTTAAAATAGACTTTTTATCCATAAGTTCTTGAAATATAACTTATTTATCCAGTAATATTTAAGATACAGATTATTAGGAAGAACGAATAAAAGTAGAACGAAATTTCATCAAAGTAAGTTACAAAAATAAGATTAGAGTGAAGAATATACCTCTTCCTTGATAACCTGCATAGCTTTGTCCACGCCTTTAAGAACATCTGGAGTGATTTCCTGCGTAGCTTCCGTGACAATCGATCCTATTTCAATCCCAATGACCACGATTTCTGGAAGCTGTTGAACCTGTTCCCCTATTTTCAATACATCTGTAATTGTCAGGTCGTGTACCGAAACCAGAGGGTGAAACTCGGTGCCACTCAATAAGTCCTTGCCTTCTATACGGTGTACGGAACCTGGTGGGCTGTCTGCCAGAATAGCATCTACTATAATGACTTTCTTGGCGCCATCGAGAAGATTCAAAAGATCAAGCCCGCAGACCCCTGCATCTTCGATATCAAGATCTTTAAGGTCTTTAAGTTCGGTTTTGTGGAGAGCCTCAATGACTTTGAGGCCGACACCATCGTTTCCCATTAATGGGCTTCCGCATCCCAGGATACGGACTGGAGCACGTAATATAGACATGTTCTCACTTAATTAAAAATTGTATGGATTTTTTGAATATGCCTATATTACCTTTTCCAGTTAAGACTTTTCTTTAATAATTTTTTAGTAGTTTTTAATGCTTGTGTTCCTTAGCATCAAACCTTGAATATTTCTCTACAAACTCCGAATAGTGAGTGTCTGAGAGGTCCTCTTTTCCTGACCAGAAGATAGCTTTGTAGTATTTCCAGACATGAGGGTCAAACTCCAGAATACCGATATGTACTACAAGTTCAAAGACAAACCAGTAGGTCAGTAGCAGGTGAAGAGCCCTGAGGAACTCCAAGGAAGTCATGTTGAATATAGGTGCAATAAAGCCTCCTACATACAGAATCCACGATGCAATCGGGAGCCCGAAAAGAGACCAATCAAGCTTGTAAAGAACAACGCCTGAGGCCGCAATAAAGAAGAGGGCTGTACCTTCAAGCACAATTAGGATCTTCATTATAGGGTGAAGTTTGGTCTCGTAGTGGCCTTTTTCTTCATCGTAGATGGAGAATGCAGGGTATCTACCTTTCCTTAAGAAGTTTTTAATTATGCCACCCAGGCGAGTTGCATCCTTAGGACCAAAAATATAATGGTCCGTAAAGTGTGAAATTTTTCCCATAAATCCATGGCCTTCGGAAAAGATATTGTAAGGGATAAGGATCCAGTTCACTGCAAG
>JAMXLQ010000227.1 GCA_024280975.1 Methanosarcina sp. | reverse complement strand
TGGAGCTTCAAAGGCTACATGATCACGAAGAATGGTACTATACGGAAAGAAATCAGATTATCCTTCCTAAAGAAGCACAGAGGAAAGTGAAACAAAAACTAGTAAAGAGGACAATTGATAAGTTACCAGCTACATTTCCCTATCTTTTCAAGGCTTTCATGGAGTGCAAGAGGCCACCAGCACGTAATACTTGGTTTGAGGACCTTGAAAGATGGAGCTACAAAGCCAGTATTAATCCAAAAGTCAATCCAAAGATTCCCAGGAAAACAATTGAAAGTTGGATGCTAAAAGCAGGCATACCAGAGATTGAAATATACAGCAGGCAAGGACACGACCCTATTACCAGTCTCAGGCATTACCAGAGTCTTTCTTTTACAGATTACGAAATGAGGGACATAGAAAAGAGGCTCATAGAATGGGGAATTCTTACAAGATAATCTCTAAACTTTTATAAAAAATATAAAACGTGATATCAGGTATGATTATACAGATTAAAAATGAAAAGGGAATTCTCCCTTTATTACTTTACAGTTATGCTCTTGCAAACAGACTTACAAGTACCTGCAGAATTACATGCGGTCAAGCAAACTTTGTAGGTTCCTGCCTTTTTATATGTGTGAGTTGGGTTTTCTGAAGTTGATTTTGAACCGTCACCAAAAGTCCAGGTCCATTTTGTAGCTCCTGTAGATTTGTCTTTGAAGGTTACTTTCTTACCGGATGCTGTACATGTGAAACTTGGAACGAGCTTTGCAGCAGTTACCGTAACAGCTGATTTTTTAACTTGTGTCACAGAACAGCTTCCAGTACCGTATGCAGTTACTTTTACATCATAGGTACCAGGCTGTTTTATAATAAGCGAGCAAGTGCAGATTTTTTGTTTTGTACAGTGTCCACAGGTAGAACTGCAGGAAGCAACTACTTTTCCACTTTTATCCAATACTTGGTATTGAACACGTTTAACAGTACCCTCCATGTAAGTTGTAAACCCGATTTTAGCTGGTGCGACTCCGGTTGCAGGATGTACATAAAATTTAGTAATTTTCAAATTACACGCAGTACTAGATGAAGCGCTTGCGATGGCAGTACATGATGTCAAAACCAATAAAGCTAATACTAAGAAAATTGCTTTTTGTTTCATAGTTTTCTATTATTGGACAATCTTGATTATATAATTTTAGAAGTTCACCAAATAAATTTACAATGTTATGTAAATAAATTTAGTATTTAATTTAAAAATAATGCGTTATTTAGGTAATATAAACGTGAAAAGTCGAAATGTATTACTAATTAGAGATATAAATTAGCTTAATTTTTTAGATAGTTTTAGCCTATCTTTAATTTAACAGTAAGGAATATCAAATCAAACGATTGATTTTTTTATAAATGTCTGTAATATCATTTTCTTGTAGGAATAAACAAGGAAGGCTACGCTAAAATATTACAATAGAAATATACCTTTTAAGCTTACTACTGGAAATTTGAATTAGTGTTTTATCAAATTTTGTTAACTCAAAGAAAATTTTCGACATCGGCTAATCAGAGCTATGCGAATTAATAAAAATTCGTTTCAAAGACTATGTAACAGGATTTTGAAAATCACCATCTATTAAACCGTTTTAAAAAAAGAGTCTATTTTTTTCCTTCGATGAGTGTATTAATATTGAATGCAAAAAGCCTGGAGAAACACTAGGCAATTGTGATTTACAAAGCTGCTACTATAATACTATATATCAATTAATTATTTGGTATAGTTCT
Source organism: Methanosarcina sp. (assembly GCA_024280975.1). Classification (GTDB taxonomy): domain Archaea; phylum Halobacteriota; class Methanosarcinia; order Methanosarcinales; family Methanosarcinaceae; genus Methanosarcina. The sequence continues at coordinate 8,149 of JAMXLQ010000227.1, read as the reverse complement.
ATGACATTGATACATCCCTCAATATTTTGACTTTTGTACATCATACATATATTTAAATGCTTATTCTGAGATTTTTGCAACGGAGCCAAAATAAGTAATGAAATTAATAAGCTCAAAATTTATCTTCTTATTAAAAATTGGTTACTTAAAGTAAAAAAATTAGTAAGCTTACAAATTTTCTTCTGATTAAAAAATTTGTCTCATATTGCGTATTTTGGTTAACTCTATTAAAATATGGATAAGTTATCTAATTTTGTGGGGTAATTAAATAAAAATTTACTTAGGCTACTATAAAATATTATCTTTTTCTTTTGTATATTAATCTTGATGAGATTACGGCATCTTTACTATATATTAAAATTTTGGTAAATATGCTAAAAATTAAAAAGTCGGATAATTTGTAGACTCTAAAATGAGTGAAAATAGTTAATTTGAAGAGTTCTTTGATAAAATATATAACAGTTAACATAAAATAACTCATTGAGTTCAAATTACGCTTGACAAAGTATATACTAAAGCTACTAAAAATTTTAAAAAGGACATGTCTAAATATATGTGTCCAAATGGTCCAGTTATAGCTTATGGTTATACAATTGATGGTGTTCTTCAGGTGACAATTAAAAAAGGACAAAACGTAGATACAGCCAAAGAAAATGAAATTTATAATTTATTTTCGAATTATGGACAAGAACTTAACGTAACGAATATACCGCTAACAATTGTATATGGAGATTTTTCTGTACCAACTATTGGTCGTAATGGCTATTGGAGCCCCTTAATTGGAGGCATACAAATAGTTTCAGATGGTACTGGTGGTGCTGCGACGTCAACTCTTGGTTTCGCTGCACAAACCAGTAGCGGAACATCTGTCAGAGTAATCCTTACCCCAGAAGCTGCAGATGCATATCATAGTTTCCTGAGCAAAGCATCAGACTCAGAGCAAGAAGAAGTAATCCTTAATGCATTCCTTCAAAAGATAGAATTGTTAAAGGACAACGTCCATTATAGACAGCCAATTGCTAAAAAACTGATTCCTGCCGAATACAAGACAAAATATGAAAGTGGTATGCCGATTAGCTTTAGGGCCCCACTCCCCTCTCCAATCGGCACAGGTGATAAGATGCTCTTCCGCCTTATCTAAATATCTAGGTGCATGAACATATTTAGAATACTGTTTCTATGTATATCAAGGATTTCAGGATAAAAAACTGAATACTGATAACAGGCCTTACATAGATTACCAAAACTTCACTATGAATTATTTCCTCGAGGTCCCTTAATTGTCGTTCTGACTTTCCAGTTTTTTAACTATCTTTTGAGTTTTCAGAGATTCCTGACAATGTAAAGTACACTCTCAAAAGTTTTTTAAAGTATCGAATCGTTAACAGTTTTCTCTAGAAAAGAGAAAATTGATCCCCTCCATGTTCTCTTTTCTTTTTCTTCTTTTTTTATTATATTCATCCAAAATTATATTGCATTTCAATAAAAGGTGCTTGATAGTGTTCTCCATTGGAAGTGAGGGGTGCATACACACCAAATTCTCCTGATAGCAAGTTGCATTGGAAATAAATATATATTTAAGATTCTTTTCACTTTGGTTGATATCGATTTTAATATGCAGTATCCAGAATTACCAAAACTTCCACCATTTCTTTTTTTCTCCAGGTGCTTCAATTGCCTTCTGATTAATCAGCGTTTGCATTTGTCGCATATAATTGTCATAATGATTTTGTATAATCTCTTTATCCTGGTGAGCTTTTTCAAGTTCTCCTTTCAAAGTCTGATTATGCTTTTCTAACTCTTCGTACCTGGCCTGCAGCTGTAATAACTCCCCTAGATCCGGAGCCTTTGCAAGATTATCTTTCAATCTAGCGTTTTCAGTAGTTAAAGCCTTAATATCCTCTTTATATCCTGTGATATCCTGGTTTAGATCCTTTTGTATCCATTCTAGATCCTTCTTGTATCCTCCCATATCCCGCTTGTATCCTTCTCGGATCCGTTGATATCCTTCCAGGTCCTTTTTCAATTGGGTATTTTCAGATGTGAGGGCTGCAATATCCTGAAGATATCCTTCTATGTCCACTTTGGATCCTCTTGTATCCTCTTGTGGATCTTCTAGTATTCTTTGCAGGCCTTCTATAACTGCCTGAGTAACGCTCTCATATCCTGCAGGCTCGATTTTATCATAGAGGTTTATAGGTATCCAACAATTGATTTTCCTCTTCTCTTCGGGCATGGAGGCATATTAATTTTTTTAGGATATAGTTGTATCCTTTCGTATCCTAAATGTATCCTCTCTTTTTATAATTCCTTATTTTATATTGCCTATATGTCTCCTAGCATTTTTTTCTGTTAAAGATGTCCTCATCGATAGGTAAAATATGTGCTTTTTAAATTTGCCTATCATTGATGTCGATTTTATTTTTCATACTTTTTCTCGCCTGATAAACTACTACCTCTGCACGCAGAATAATCCTGTAGAAAATCAGATTAGGAGCTAACATAGAGTAGGTCAGAGAAATCCAGTACTTTTCCCATAAAACTAATCAATAGGCTATTTACCTTATAGTATCCAAGTGAACAATACTCAGATAACTCTGCTAAAATTAGTGAAAATTCGGTATTTCAGGAGATTTTTACAAACCTTATTTATCTTTGTTTCGTCATATAGATAGATATGGGACTAGCAACTGTAGATTATGGGGCTAAAATTTCTCCGGATATGGCTTTTTTGTACCTCTTCTGCGCCGTGGTTATCATCTTTGTTTTGCTCGGTCTTTTGCTTTTAATTGCACGTAGAAATGTTCGGGATAAAAATAGTTATTGCACAGAGGATCATTGTTAACCTAAACATCAGGATAATTTTTATTTTCCATAGTGCAGCCATAGATCCGTTTGTCATTTTTGATACATTTCTTAATCTTTTTCTCATTCTATGAGCCTTTTTTAACACAGAACCGCTTAATCAAAAGGCCTTAGTAGAAGACACCAAGAAAAAGTCGTGGTGGCAATTTTGGTAAAGTTTTTACCACATAAACTTTTTATTTTAAACAAATAAATAGAAATTGTACTGTAAATGACGGAAAAGTTGGCTTTAGAATGAAGGGCAAAAAAATCGTTCTGACAAGCGATCCCACCATGATGAGCACATATCACGGGGGAGCGATTCTTGGATTTACAGCGACGTTGCCAAAGTCGGTACTGCCCGATTTTGCCTTCAGAAGGCTCTTTTGCCCTCCCATGGCTGCAGCCTCGGATGGCTCAGCCCTACTCGCGCCCTGTGGCATGAGAAAAGTGGAGGCAGCCCTCTTGGAGGCCGGTTTTGATCGGTCCGAGGTGATGGTGGCTCATCCTGATCACCTTGATAAGGCCATCGGCCCAGAGACTGAGATCGTGGGAATAACCCACGACGATCCCCTGGGAAAAATCGCCTTACGCGAGATCGAGGAGATGATCGGGCGGGGTGAGCCTCATAACAGGTCCAAGTTCCTGGCCTTGATAAACCATCCACTGATCAAAGAGCATAAGCCAAAGCTGGTGGTCGGCGGTATGGGATCCTGGGAGCTGTTGGGCGAGGATGTCCCAGTGGACCATATTTTCCTGGGAGAGGGAGAGGGCGATTTTCCTGAAATCTGCCGATCTATTATTAACGGCGATGAGGTTCCAAAGGTAATCCGAGGAACAGCTGTGGCAGGAGGGGACATACCTGTGAACAGGGGCCCAACCATTGCCGGAATCGTGGAGGTCGGCAGGGGCTGTTGGCGGGGATGTTCCTTCTGTTCTCCGAGCATGCGCACTGTCCGTCACAGACCCTTGGATAAAATCCTCGATGACGTAACGGTGAATCTAAAGGCAGGTCAAAAGGACGTGGTTCTTCATTCCGAAGACGTCTTCACCTACGGCTCATCAGGCGCCAAGCTCGATGGAGAAAAGGTCAAGAAACTGTTCAGAGAGGTTAAGCGGCTGGGTCCGAGGACGGTGGATATATCCCATGTCAGCCTCGCCACGGCTTATCAAAATCAGGACCTTCTTCGAGAAGTGTCCAGGATCGTAGGAGTTGGCAGAGATCAAAAGTACATGTCTGCCTGGGTAGGGATAGAGACCGGAAGCTGCAGAATTCTCCAAATGCATATGCCAAGAAAAGCTTCGCCGAAAAACCCAGAGAGCTGGCCTGAGATCGTCAGAGATTGCTATCGGCTTTTCGGAGAAGAGTCCTGGCTTCCTGTCGGCAGCCTTGTGCTTGGCCTCCCTGGCGAGACTGCCGAGGACGTGCTGCAGACCATTGAACTCGTGGAGTCGCTGAAGGATTACACCGGGCTACTGATGCCGCTATTCTTCAGCTCCATGTCTGAAACAAGGCTTGGCGGCACGACCAGCTTTGGAAAGGATCGGGCTTTTCCTGAGCACTGGGAGCTGGTGGGACTTTGCCTAGAGTACAACCTTCGTCACTTGAAGGCTCTGCACCGATTTTATAGCGAGAGGATGACCGTAGGACCCGGGGTCCATGCAGTTCATAAAGGGATTACCCTTATTGCGGACGTGGCAATGACCAAGTATTTGAAGAGGATGAAAAGAGGAGAGCCCCCAAATTGATTGAAAAACAGAATTAATGTTTGTTTAAAACCGGATTAATAGTTATCCAGAACGGACTTTACCACACTCTTGTTATCGTCCTTGAGGGAGTATATATGGTTCCGTTGCAAAAATCTCAGAATAAATTCGAATTTGTCTTTTTTGTTGGTGCAGACAGCTGCAGGCTTGGCTGGATATTTAGCTATAATCAGCAGGAGTTACAGCGGGGATAGTTATGAAAAAAACTGTGACTTTGCATAAACCAATAACCACTAGCAACATTATAAGAAAAATATTATATACTTGAAAACTTAATCAGTATCAGTAACTAATTTTTGAGGTGATCTTTATAACCGACATGAGAAATTTCGTAATACGAGACGAAGAAGGAAATGAGCATGGAGTTTTCACCGGAAAACAGCCGAGACAGGCTGCTTTGAAAGCCGCAAACAGATGCGAGGGAACAAAATCAAAACCGGTTACTCTTATGCTCAGGGAACGCGGAACTAAAAAGGTGCACATTTTCAAGGCATGGAAACAAATTGTTAAAGCCCCAGAAAACCGGCCTGAATGGATGCCGGAGAAAATAAGCAAACCCTTTGTCAAGAAAGAGAGAATAGAAGCAATCGATTAAAGGAGTTATTCTCCGACTGTTAGGAAGACTTTCAGGACATGTCGGGACTAACTTATATATCCTTTTTTAATACACTTCTTATATAGGCTTAGATTTTGGGAAAGCTACAGAAACAGCAGAGACTTTGCAGAAAAACCGGCGCACTGCCCAGTACTCGCCTGCCTTCTTTTGTAATCGGAGTGAACTACCTCTCCCTTAAGGGAGAGGCTTCGCTTTCATCCCCTCCCTAAAGGAAGGGGACTTCTCGCTGTGCCTCCGCGCTCCCAAGTTAAAACGCAGTTGGTTTTTTGGGTGAATTATCCTTATTCTTATGCTAAATTTTATGGGTTGTCGTATGGGATCGTATTGACAGATTATGTTTTAGAGACTCGAAAGCAAGATACACTAAAACAAGGATGGAGTACCGAAAGTCCTGTAAAATACAATAATATAAAAAGTTATTAGTTATGCTGAAAAAATTACTGTTTTTCTGGTTTTATTCATCAGAAAAGTTAATCATTCTCATCACCCGGAAAAATAGTACATAAAGGTACTAATTATAGCCTCAAAGTGCAAGAAGAAAATTTTTGCGACACAACCCTTGAATGTAAGAATAGTAAGTTTAGAAGAACAATTAAAAGTAAAAGACAAACACTTAGAGACATTGAAGAAAGAGTTAGAAAAAGTTCCAGACCCGTTAGAACTTGCAGATATCAAAGCGCGTTTTGAAGAACGTCAAACATTGCTTGAAGAGAAAGATAAAAGGATAAACAGCCTTACAAGAGAAGTAGAGAACCTTAACAAAGAAGTTGAAAGTACAGGATCCGGTCCATAAAAATAAACCTGTAGTAACTAAGGTACTGCGCAATCTACAGAAGTTGATATTGAACGACTTCGGAGCTTACCGAATATTTATCCCAACTCCATAAACTACATAGTACCCTTGATGACATAAGAGTTTTAAACATTATATAAACTTGGAGGTCCCTGCAAAAGGCTTTCTATTACGTTTTATTGTAGACATTACAATTGATTCTATATCCGAAATACTTGCTTCAATCTGAATCTTTAGAGGATACTTATAAATCAAATCAATTGCTAATTCGGTATCAGAGGACAGAGTAATGAATCTTGTATTCCCATAGCCTTTAATCTTTTGAGCATGGATCAACTGTTTATCATCAAGATCCGAGATGCGTCTTGAAATATGTCCTTCACTTGTCGGCGATTCATTCACTATTTTACATACTTCCTGGTATACATTCAATACCGTGCCTGTATTTGGTGATGAGTTCAGTTTTTCAGCTTTAATAATTCGGTTACATAAGTAAATAGCAGTGATTAAATACTGATCATGCTTTGAGAACTTAGTCATCATTTCCATCGTTGCTGTATTTGTTATTTCCTGCTCCGCATTATTAATATGTTGAGTAGTTATCCTCTTGTAACGCTGATCCGAAGCAATCTTTCCTGCAACGTGAATTGTATCAATCGCCCTGCGAGCGTCCCCGTGAAATCCTTCTGCTACACGCTTGGCACAATATCTGATTTCTGCTTCTGTAATTGCGCCAGGTTGAAACGCTTCAATTCTATCTATTAAAATCTCGTAAAGCTCCTGCTCGGTATAATCCGGAAACTGCAGATATACAAATCCAGCAGAGGACTGTACTTTATCATCCAACGAGTTCAGAAAGTCTTTTTTATTCGATGCGGTGATGATCCCTATAGTAGAGTTTGAAGACTTAATCCGTTTATTCTCCATTGCTCTTGATAACTGGTAGAGAACATTATTAGGATCCTTAAATTTGTCAATTTCATCGAAGAAGATGACCAGTGCATAGTAATCGTAATTACTTGCTATGCGGTCAATTTCGCTCCATATAAATTGAAGGTACTGAGCAAAGGTAAACCCTGTTTGAGGGATAGTCGCGGTCAAATGCGCGAGAATTTCGCGACAAACCAGAACATCACTGTTTATAGATGTAGAATCTATCCGAACGAAGTCCACATGAGTATTATCACTATTTTCATGAAGCCCATAGTCTAAAATAGAGAGTACATGACGGATTGTAATTGTTTTTCCTACTCCGCTGCCACCCCAAATGTACATATTGATAGGATCTCCATGTCTTGTAATCGGTGCCAGGTTAGCAGCGATCTGCTCAAGCTGCGTATTTCTTCCTATAATGTTTTCTGGCACGTAGCTTTTACTGAGCATTTTCTCTTCTTTAAAGATGAGATTATTGGGCACAAATAACGCCTGATACAACGCTGACCGATCGAGTTCTTTAGGTTGCTTAATCTCCATAGCATCACCTGAGTATTTTAAAGAATACTGTTCCCGTTTATAGCTACCGGAACTTAACAATCAGAAAAAATGCAATGTTAAGTACATAATCAAATTCAGATGGCGTATTAATCGAGAATACGATAATAACATAACATAGTACTTAACATGAACCCCCTCCCCTCAATGTTAAGTAGTATAGGAGCCTATACCAAAACTCACTTTGAATATACTCTTTGATGATTTTTAGAATTGCTTTTCTGATAAGAAAAGCAATCGATTATTCCAAATTAGAGATCCACAGAAGCAATTTTGAGTTTTGGGATAGGCTCATTGATTAATTCCAACCTTTTAGCTATTAGAAGCCTTTTTTTTGCTTTTATTATTCTCAGAATCTATCATTTTTTCAATCCAGTTAGATTTCTTGTCTCCATCTGTTACTCTGACAATATCTATACTAGTTTTAATTTCATCATTTAAATTAACTGAGGTTTTGCAGAATGGCTCGAGATACGAACTTTTGCTATACAATGTTAGGATTTGAACAGAGTAGCAAATATACAGAAGTTTTACGTGGAAACTTGTGCATTATTAAAAATGTGGATTGACAAAATTATAAAGTGAAATCATTTTGGGATAAAACAATCCAAATGTTAAAACAAAACGGAAAAGAATTT
>JAMXLQ010000226.1 GCA_024280975.1 Methanosarcina sp. | reverse complement strand
TATCATTGCCTTCTGATAGCCAAATGATCAGACAGGCGTCTCTTAGACGTCTCTAAAATTTCAATAGATTTATTTGTAATATGTAGATCATTTAAAATAGTTTCCATATCCGGATAAGTTAACTTGTCCACTTCCCCTTCAAGGTCTAAAAACACCTTTTTTATCCTCTGTAAATCGTTTTCAATCATACGATTACAGATAGAAATCGCCTTTTCCATTGATTCAATACTCTCTCCTTGGCTAATGATACCAACTCCTGAGAAAAACGCATGTTCATTTACAGTAGTTATATCTGCTATATCTGCGATTATATTACTATTATTAGGTATAATAGATCCTTATTACGTTTTTATCCATTCTTAGGAAACATTTAAGAGCTAGAGTTTAAGCGAAGACTCCTGGCCTTCGATTTTCCTGATAGACTCTTAGTTGTCAAATTTCTTTTTAATCATTTCATCTGAAAACTTCGCTCCCATTTTTCAGGAGAGAACTGTGAACACTTCCAGCAAGCAGTTCTAGACTCCCTACTAACTTGATAGGATCATTTGTATCTTCCTTAAATGTACCATGCCTGCTTATTGACTTCACACCATCTCTTTTTACTAATTTCAAGTAAATTATACCCTATTTTTTACTTATCGTAAAGCTTTTAACAGTTTTTAATAGTTAAACACCTTTATATATTTTTGACTCATATCCTCATTTAATAAGTTATTTAAGAGTTTTCACGTAAAAATTTTTAATGTCTAATATGAAATTAACAGGATTCAAAGGGTTGATGTTTCATTTACATTCCTATGATTGAAAGTCGGGATTTAGAGTTACATAAGGGTGATGGGCTCAAATGCTTATCGACTAACCTTATATTGAAATTTGGAAAAAAGTTACAATCGAAAATGACAACAAATGACTGTTGGTATGGCTTTTAAATCAAGTAATGGATTTTCTTTGTTTAGTAACTAATTTTGAGACTTGTTGTTTGGCCTCGATAATAAAACAAGGAAGTATATATAAAAAATATAATAGAGTATTTATTAGGGAAAAGGTTAGGTGGTAAATATGGAATCTAAAAACTTTTTTATTGCCTTGCTTTTATTTGTGTATTTTTTTTCTGCAAATTGTTTAGGTGCAATCATCAATGTAGGACCTGGAACTTCCTTTAATCCCACAGGCTCAAACGACCAAAATGTTATTAACGCTGCCATACAATCAGCGGATTCAGGTGACACTGTACAACTTGCATCAACAACGTTTCACATAAGTTCACCCATAATCATGAAATCAGGGGTAGCTCTTAACGGAAATGGTATTGGTGCGACAGTAATCTATTGTGACAATCCTAACTCTAATTTTGCAACTCAAAATATTATTGACTGTAATGGTATTTCTGATATTGTAATTTCAAATTTCCTAATTGATGGTGGTTGGAGATCTTTAAGTAGAATGCATGCAGCAAACAACGAGTATAGGGAGTATGAAAAAGGAGTCTATTTATCTGGATGTTCAAATGTAGTTATCCATGACTTAAAAATGCAATACAGTATGGGTGACTTTATTTTCTGTAAAAAAAATACCAGCAATGTTCAAGTTTATAATACAGTGTGTAAACCTGGCCATGACAGTTTTGATGCATGGTCAACCGGTAATGGAATTTCAATATTTAATAATTGCTGGGGCACTTTTATAAATTCTTGCATTAAAATTCATAATACGAAAAACGTTCAAATTTGCAAGAATACTTTCTACACTGATACCGGTTCTGGTAATGCTGGTGTAGAAGTAATGGGAGGTAATGTAACAGGCCTTAATATTTGTAATAATATATTTTCAACACTTCAATTAAAGACAATTTATCAAGATTCAGCTGATGGTGCTTGTTCAGGCAGAGGTACTGTTTCAAATAATATATTTTATAACAGTCCTACATATAACGGAATTAGTGGTATGAATATTAAATCAAATGGCAATATTGTAACTAGTTCCTATTCAAGCTCTAAGGCTACAAAAGATTATGGACATGTTGCGGGCAATGGTACAAGAAATTTACCTGTATACAATGGTTCTGTAGCACCTTCTGTTACTTTACCAATTAATGGCAGTACAATTTCAACTGTTAACGGACATGTAAGTATAAGTTGGACATATTTAAATGCAACCAGTTATTCTATCAATGTATATAACAGTACATCAAAATTCGATCCTTCTCACTTAATATATAGTCTTAATACTTCACAAACATCTGCAAATGTACCAATTAGCTACAATGGGTCGTTTGCTATAAAAATCGGTGCATATGATAAAGTTCGCAATTTATGGGTATACGACAGACCTGTAAGTTTGTTCACAGTAAGTGGTAAAACATCGGCTACAGTTAATTCTGGTATATTTGGATATTTAACAGATGCAACTACAGGTCAACCTATTCAGAGTGCTGTAGTAACATTATCAAATAACACATGGAGTTGTACTCAAATTACTGATGTTGATGGGCTTTACCAGTTCACTGTGAACAGTGGAAAAGGCACGTACTGTTTAACTGCTTCAGCAACAGGCTATCTTAACAGTCCTAAATTACCAATAAATACGACAGGTATAAACACAGAAATAAATTTGAAAATGGTTGAAGCACCGAATTATTGTGCACCACACTATGTGCAGTTATATGTTTCTAATAATTCAAATGAGAGGATTCCTGGGTGTGAAGTTCAGATTTATGCGCCAAATAATGACCCAAGTAATGAAAAACCGAATTTTTGTGCCTGGATAAATAAGGAAGGTAGAGCAAGTTTCCATTTGACTAAAGGTGTCACATACAAAATTGTAACAATTACTTTAGATGGAAAAAAGTACACCAGCACATTGACACCTAATCTGGATCAATATACTATTAAAATACCTGCAAGTGATACATCTGCAGTACCTGCAGGTACCACATCTGCAGTACCTGCAATGAAGACTGTAATCAGTGCAAATTGCACATATAAACAGATAAACAATACAGCAGCTTATATTAATGCAAGCTATTATGATTCTTCATCACAGTCCAGCAACCTAACTTTTGTATTGGGTACTATGAGTGGTGGAAAAAAATTTGTACCTTGTGGAATCTCAGGTACTAATGATAAAGTAAGTAACCCTATAGGAGTGGTAACTGACTCTTTTACAGTCACTAATTATTCTGGAAAAACGTACACTGTGAGGATTACTGCGCAGTCTCAAACTTATAGTGCTGTATGTGAAACTGTTAACGTGTCATTTCCAAGTAGTAATGTACCGCATGTAGGATCTGATATGAGCTGTTTCTGTGTTTTAATCTTAATTATTGTAGGACTCATATCGTCAAAAACTCGTATCACTTAAGCTCATTAATCATCTATACCTTATTCTGGATTTTTCATTTTATGGTTTTGTCAAGTCTATGGGAGATAAATATTTTCTCCAGCTATAGTAGAACGTATAAGTTGTCTATCCCTCATAGACTTAACTGTACCCGAATAAAAGATATTATTCGGTGACCCACAGTTTTGCTTTATCAAGTTCACTGTTACTGAATACTTTTACAGGAACAGGAATAATAAATTTAAATACGTTAACAGAATCATTTATCCAGTGAACATCGGAAACAACTGCAACTTTCTCGAATGAAAGTGTATGCCATGAAACCTTTGCATCTTCTAAATAAGCATCGAGTGCATAATGTACGAAGTCCTTGTTCAATTGATAAAGCATGCGAATCTTCTTGTGCTTTTGTAGCTTGTCTTTCATTGCAGGAATTAGTACATCATCGTAGTCTTCCCCTGTTATCGTTCCACTACCTACGATACCCAGAACGTTGTCTGGTAAACCTTGTATAAGTTCCATCATATTATTATCTCCTAAATTAAGTTAAATTGTTCCTACTCACTGACCCAAGCCTTAGCCTCATCGATTCTGTCACCAGTGAAGGCTTTTACAGGCATAGGCATCATGAATGCGAAGAGTTTAACAGATTCATCGATCCAGTGAATATCGGAAACGATTGCCACTTTTTCGAACGAAAACAAATGCCATGAAACTTTTGCATCCTCTAGATATGAACTCCATGAAAAATGTGATATGCCTGTATTTATTTGATACAGTAAGCGAATTTTTCCAAACTTTTTTAGTTTTTCTTTGAAAATCGGAATTAGTACATCATCATAATCTTCTCCAGTTACTTTCTCGCTGTATATAACCCCTAAAACGTTTTCTGGCAAACCCTGCATAATTTCAATCATTCCATTCATCCCTTATTTTACATTAGCCGTGAGCTTATGTTGCGTATATACATCGAATAATTTCTTTTGTGTTAGTGGCTCATTCCTATCAATAATTTTTTAAAATTGCTTGTCGGTGCAAAGGATATAATCGTCTCAATACTTTCCGTATTTGAGCTTGAAGGAATTGTGTAAAGTATTTAGGTGCTGATCTATGACTGATTTTTTACTTATTATAATTTAACATAGAGTGTATAAAATCAAATTTAGTTCATAATTGAACAGTATTTATAAATTTAAACCAAAGATTTTTTATTTTTTGGCTTTGGCTTACTATGAATCTTCTCTAACGCGCAAAACAATTTTCCCGCGTGTATGAAGGGCTTCGCTCATCTCGTGAGCCTTTTGTGCATCTGCCATAGGAAGGACAGTCGCAACAATGGGTTTAATTTTCCTTTCGTCTATTATAGATGCAATCTGAGCAAGTTCTTTTCCGTCAGACTGCGTCATGAGGCTTTTTGCACGCACACCACGTTTTTCAGGCTCACCCTCGGGGATACTAGCTACAGTAGTTACCAGAAATCCACCAGGCTTTAAGACGCCCCAGGATCTCTCGAATGTGTCTCCTCCTATTGTATCCAATACCACATCCAGATTTCCCACAAGATCTTCGAACCTTTGGTTCTTGTAATCGATTACTTCGTCAACACCTATGCTTTTCAAAAATTCTGCATTTTTCTCCGATGCGGTGCCTATAACGTATGCCCCTTTCCATTTGGCGAACTGGACTGCGAAAGTTCCAACTCCTCCGGCGGCACCATGAATGAGCACTGATTGCCCTTTTTCGAGTCCGGCAAGATCGAAAAGCGACTGCCAAGCAGCCAATCCGGCAGTAGGGATTGCAGCACTCTCGACAAATCCAATACTTTCTGGTTTCCGTGCCATTTCTGCTGCACGGGCCACCGTATACTCGGCATATCCCCCCTTTCCTATACCTACTTTAGCAAAGACCTCATCTCCAGGCTTGAAAGATACTTCTCCTTTTCCAACAATGTCAACCGTACCTGCAACATCTAACCCCATTATCATTGGCAAGGGTAATGAGCTTATATAGCCTCTACGTATTTTCCAATCCATCGGATTGACTCCGGCTGCAATGATTTTTATTCGAATTTCACCCGGACCAGGCTGTGGATCTGGGATGTCTTCGTATTTCAGAACCTCCGGCCCCCCAAATTCATGTATTCTTATAGCTTTCATATTTTTCCCTCCGAAAATGTCTCTTCAATCAAATCATACTGAGATTGAAATATTTCGTAAATTTTTGCTGGAATTGATCTTATCTCTCAAGGGCTTTTATAATTTCCA
>JAMXLQ010000225.1 GCA_024280975.1 Methanosarcina sp. | reverse complement strand
AAACTTCTCCGGAAGAATGTCGGTAAAAAAAGTATAACTGTGTAACGTAAAAGAGAAAGAGTATAACATAAAAGAGAAAGAATGTGATAATGGAATAACTGATCTGTAGATTTACTACAGTACTGTTATTTCCTTCTCACTTGGTTAATTTATTTTTTTCTGCGTGTGCTCCGTAATCCAGTTCCCTATAACTTCTAGAGCAGCCGGAGAAATTGTTTCTTCTATTTTTGCGTACTCTGAAGGAGACCCTGTTTTAGAGGTCTGGAATAAATGGTTGAGACCTGGCAGTTCTTTAACTGTATAGTCTTTATTGCCCCCTGCTTTAAGAGCTTCATCTATATCACGGAGGTTTTCTTCAGGCGGAACCTGAAGGTCTTTTTCACCGTTTATGGCAAGTACAGGGCATTTGACTTTCATTAATGCTGGCCTTGGGTCATAAGTAAGGAAAAAGCGCATCCACGGCGACGAGAGTGCTGTTACTTGAGCGTCAATAGCAGTCTCAGAATAGCCTGAACCTTTTCTTTCCTGCTCGCTCAGATTTGCCAGTTCAGCTCTTAAAATCTCACGAAGCTTCTCCTCTGCAGTTGTATTATTTTCTTCTTCTTTTACCACAGCAAACATTCTTCCCATAAGGGCTTTGTTCTTCGCGATAGTTTCGTTACTTGCTCCTGCGGCTCTTGCAATCCGGTCACTTTGCATGTACAGTAATTCTTCTCCGGTCACCCCGGGCGCTGCCATCAATACAATGAATGCGATATCTGGAGACTTTACTGCTGCCATAGGCGCAATTAGACCTCCTTCACTGTGTCCAATCAGCCCTATTCGGCTTGAATCTATCTCTTTGCGAGTTTTGAGGAATTCAACTCCTGTAAGTACATCTCCCACAAAATCCTCAGTCGTAGCCTGTGAAAAGTTCCCAGTCGATCCCCCTATACCTCGATCATCTACTCGAAGTACGGCAATACCCCGACGTGTCAGATAATCCGAAAGTACAAGGAACGGACGATGTCCCATAATTTCTTCATTACGATTTTGCTGTCCCGAGCCTGTTATAAGTATGACTGCCGGAAAAGGTCCCGCTGACTGGGGAAGAGTTAACGTTCCTGCCAGCTTTATTCCTGCTTCTTTATTTTCATATACAACTTCTTCTTCGGTATAGGGATAAGGTTTTACAGGGTCCTGTTTTCGATACGTATCAGGAGCCTTATTAGTCTTGTTAAGCACAAGTGGAAAAGTTGATCCTGCCTGTTTCCATACTCCTTCTATGGTTTTGTTATTCTCCTTATATACTCCTTCAAAACTTCCCCTGATGGTTTTAGCTTCAAGGCTCAAATTACCGTCTTTATAGCCAACAGTTTCAACAGGTATACCGCTAACTCCCTGATCAGGGCTGTCCATGCTGGCGTTGATAGATCCATTGGGACTAGTTGAAATATTAAATACAATCCTTAACTCCAACCCATTTGGAACTTTTAAATTTCCCATCCAGATGCCCTCTATATCCTTGGCATCTCCAACAATATCACTATGCGTATATTTAGTTGCGAACGGTCTTGCTGTGACCTATCTGACTGCGAAGCACATCCAAGGCTTGCTATAGTAATGCTCAATAAGACTATACAAATCGCGATTTTACTTTTCATAATATCTCTTTCTTTCACATTTTTTTATTTGTTATTTTTACCTTTTGAATTTATTTTTAAACTTTTGGTTCTATATTTCTTTAGTTTCTTATAATGATTATAGTTTCAGTTATTACGGCTCCAATTAATACAATATGTTAATCTTCGAAAAAAATCAGTAAATCTAAGTAATTATAAAGAGCCTATCCCAAAACTAAAATTATGGAACCTATCCAAAAACCGATTTTTTATTACTATTTATCTATAAAACTTCAGAATTACTTTTCTTATCAATAGCTTTATTGACTATTTCAAAAATAGAGATTCAGAAAAGTAGTTTGAGTTTTAGACCAGCTCAATAAATAATCGCGGCAGGGTTTAATTTTTGAAATTGGTACTATTTTATGCAAATTCCTAACTAATTCGATGTATAATCAATTTAATATATAACTGATTTAACGTAAGACAACTAGAGGAATACCCATAAAGGAAAATTTTAGAGAAACACTTATAAAGGAAGATTTTTTCAGGTTTCAAGCTCATGAAATTGATTATCTTTTAGTTCTTTTTGCCTTATCCGTTCTCTGAGAAGATCGAGTACTTCTTCGTCCGAGACATCATACCATCTCTCGTAAGCCTCAGCGACAGCCCTAAAATATGCAGGAGTTTCGAGTACTACGAGTTCATCTACTTTTTTTCTAATTTCTTCTGCGACCTCTTTTCCTGCTACAGGCACTGCAACCACGATTTTTCCAGCTTTCCTGTTTTTACAAAGCTCAATGACTGCCCTCATTGTCGAACCCATTGCAATACCGTCATCAATGAGAATTACGGTTCTGCCTGCAATTTCGGGTAGAGGATTTCCTCCTCTGAGAATTTTTATGCGTCTTTCAATCTCATTAATCTGCTGTTCTTTGATCTTCTCAATAGTTTCTCCTGCAAGCCAGTAGTGCGCATTTTCAATAATAAATGTGCTTCCATTCTCGGCTATTGCTCCGAATCCGGCTTCAGGGTTGTCTGGGAAAGGCAGTTTCCTCGCGATAATGAGAGAAAAATCAGCATTCTGCCTCCTTGCAACCTGAAGCCCCACTTCCACTCCCCCGCGCGGAATGGCAAGAATAATAGGATTTTCTACCCTGTATTTCTCAAGAGCGTCTGCTAGTTTTTCTCCTGCATCTTTTCGATTTTTGAACATAGACCCACCTTAAATTCAAAAGCACTCCTTTTCTATACAGTCAAAATCAAACTATCCTCATAGGCCGCCTGTAAATCTCGACTGAAGAGCCTGAAGGAAGAGTCGTTTCAGGCAAACAAAGTTCCAAAACTTTTTTTGCAACGTCTTCAGGCCTGAGAACAGGCTCATCTGAAAAAAGCGAGCGGTACATGCCGGTATCTACACCTGCAGGGCAGACTGCATAAACCTGAAGCCCACCTCCTGCTTCATAAGCAAGAGACTCTGTAAAACCGATTACTGCAAATTTTGAAGCGCAGTATATCGAAAGCTTCGGTATGCCATGTTTTCCTGCACCTGAAGACATATTTACAATCCTGCCTTCTCCCCTCTTAAGCAAATGGGGAAGAGCATACTTTGTGCAGAAAAACATACCTTTTACGTTTGTGTCCATAATCTCATCATATTCTTCAGTTGAAGTCTCCGTAAGATATTTTCTATATGCTACTCCTGCATTGTTCACGAGGATATCAATTCTTCCAAAAGCATTTACTGCCTCTGAAATCATGTTTATGACGTCCTCTTCTTTTCGAATGTCAGTCTTTACCGCAAGAGCCCTTCTACCTTCCTTTTCCACCAACCGGACAGTTTCTCGAATTTCTCTTTCAGTTCTTGCGACAATTACAATATTGGCTCCTTCTCTTGCCAATGATAGGCAGATGGCCCTGCCAATTCCTCTTCCCCCACCGGTTACAATGGCTGTCTGACCTTTCAACCTCATACTAGTCACTCTACAGTCATTTTATTAATTATCAAGAGGCTAAGGATATAATTTTGGAAGCAATATTTCTGAA
>JAMXLQ010000224.1 GCA_024280975.1 Methanosarcina sp. | reverse complement strand
AAATCTTATCTCTTTTAATTGAGAGCTTTTTTTCTTTTACAAATTTACAACTAGCTCCAGCAAAAATATAGACTTACCAGTTCAGGAGCAAGAATTTATTCAACTTCAATCAAAACCTCAAGTATTTATGATCCTTTTAACCTGCTTTTTACAGGAAAATTATTCAACACTTCAGGTACAGTGGAAATCTTTCTCTTGATCCTTTTTTCGGAGGGATTCCAACTATTGGTTCTTCAAGATAAAACTAGTATTAGAAGCTATATTCGCAACAAAACCAGAGATATCTGCAGATTTAAACATAATTTAGAAAAGGCTCAAAAACATAGCGTTTAGAAAAGACTTAGAAACATAATTTAGAAAGGATTTTAAAATGTAATTTAGAAAAAGCTTAAGAAGATACGCCGAGGGGGAGATTCGAACTCCCGAGGGGCTAAGCCCCACAAGCTTTCCAGGCTTGCGCCCTACCACTAGACTACCTCGGCACAAAGCTTATGTTGCGGCTTTTTATATCACAAATTTATATCCGACTTACAACGTTATACATAGTTTATACCTAAGCCTTTGGTCAAGCTTTCCTTTGAAAAGGTTAGTTTGGAAAGGTTGTCGCAAAGCTTATGGCACGACTTATACCATAATGGAACAGTGATATATAAACTTTATTCTAAATTTGGGAGTTCAAAAAAGAAGTTTAGAAGTTAAGACTTAACATTATCCTCTTTTTTATTCCAACCTTTCGGATAAGTTCCAGCCTCCATCATAACTCGGATCGAAGTTGCTGCAAGCCCGGATGAGGCTTTCAAAAGCTCTTCTGTACTCATTTCAGCTTTTGCAAGGGCAATAAGTTCACCTTTAAGAGTAAACAGCGCTGTAAGCTCTCCTTTCTTAAGGTTTGCATCCAGGCTTGTGATGCCCGGAACTGCCAAAGCAGCCCCTGAACAGACTGCATCTACTGCACTGTCTCGCAGAATAATTTTTGGAAGATGAGATACAGCCGCTTCCATTGGCATGATTACCCGCCTGATTTCAGACTCATCTCCGTCTTCCGTCCAGAATACATATGCGTCTTTCAGTTCCTGAAGGGTGACAAGTGTTTCTTCGGTAAACGGACCTGCTTTTGTCCTCCTTAGTTCCTGCATATGTCCACCGCAACCCAGAGCAAGTCCTATATCGTGACAGAGTTTCCGGATATAGGTTCCGGCTTCACATCCTACGCGAAAGAGCACCGAACTGCCTTCAATTTCAAGCACCTCAAGATAATAGATCGTCCTTATTCTGATAACTCGTTTGACAGCCGATTTAATAGGAGGCATCTGGTAAATAGGACCTGTAAATTCCTCACAGACCTTCCGAACCACTTTTTGAGGCATTTCTTTATGAAGTTTAAGAAGGCAGACATATTCCTTTCCGGGGAGGCGCAGAGCAGGAACAGCCTTTGTAGCCTTTCCGAGCAAAGTGGGCAAAAGCCCTGTAACCTTGGGGTCAAGTGAGCCTGCGTGCCCTGCCGTACTTACGCCAAGAATAGCCTTTACCCAGGCTGCAACCTCATGGCTTGTTGGCCCTTTTGGTTTATCAATATTTACAACTCCCTTCTCAATATACTCGAGAATAGGGCGTTTTTCAGGATAAGAACCGTAAGAGGGGTTAGTCCATGCGCTTGATTTTCGGACCAGAGTTCTTTCAGCTTCCGATGGCAATTTGCCGGCAGGTGACATAGTTTTCCAAAAACTCCCTAGTTGAATATAGACATAAATAAGATTGATATGCGGATAATTCATAATATAAGATCGATATGCGGATAACCTGTAGTAGGCGTGTGAACGGAAATAAACCTATGATTCAAGAAATTTCTGTAATACGTGTAAGAAGAAGTTCTGGCAGTATCTAAAAAGGAGAATACGCCTGAAACCCTTCGATAAATAACCTCATTCTTAACCAGGGTATCGAAAATGTCCTCACAGTACTAGATGTCTTCATAAGGAACAGGATATCCTTATGCCGGATACATGGATTTTTTATTATTGCAATAATATCAGGTTCCGGTAAATAAAATTCTATGATTTATATAGAAATCCAGCCTTTGATAGAGCCTTACGACAAATTATTCCGGTCCTATAAGAGAATCAATAGCGATCCTGAGAATGTCAAGAATCTGGTACTGATTCCACTTTTCGGAATCAATAACAATATCGTAAATTGAGAGGTCATTAATATCAATATTGTAATAATTCATATAGCGGAGAGCTTCAGATTTTTCTCTCTGGATTGTTTTTTCGAGCTCATCGTCAAAAGATACTGATTTTTCCCGCCTCAAGATACGCTTTACCCGAACAGGTAAAGAAGCCTTTATCCAGATTTTAAGTACATTCGGGACATCTTTAGCCATATGGCCTGCAAGCCTGCTTTCGAGGAGTAAATTTTCCTGACTGTGGATAATAGCTCTCTGATTTTTATCGATAGCCAGATCAATTGAAGGGTCTTTTTCGGCCATAGATCCAAAATCTGCCAGACTCATCCCCTTCTCCTTGGCTATCCTCCTGAAAACTTCACCTGAGGAGATCAATTCGAGTTCATAATATTCCCCAAGAAGTCTTGAGATTGTTGTTGTTCCACTTCCGGGAAGCCCGCTAACTGTTATCCGCATCAGACCCCACCGATATTCAGTGCCTTTCTGATAAGCTGGCTAACTCCGAGAGAGCAGATAAAGTACCAGTATAACCATTTCTGGAAGTACAAAAAAGCATGAGAAGTCAGCAACTGAGTACCCCAGAAAGGAAAAACCATAGTAGCATTCCCGTGCCCGCTGATGTAATAATAAGCCCAATAAAAGAGAGGAAGGGAGATGATACTAATATAAGCCATGGGCTTGAATTGCTGCTTGGACATCTTCATCTGGTCTTCCATCATCTCTTTGCGTTGATCTTCAAGTTTTTTCAGCATATAGGTGTTCTGGGAAAGCTGTGCCTCCCTGAATTCCTTCTGGAAAACCTTCATGCGTTCCTGGGTATTTCTCATAAGATCCCAGTCAATTGTATATTTCTGTATTAGGGATGCATAAGCAGCAGTAATAGCGGCCATTACCAAAAGGATCAGATGGAAATTTTGCTGCCCGACTAAAGCAAGTATGGGATTCATTAAAACCCCTACAGCCTCCCCGACGGCAGTCCTGAAACCCTGTCCAAGAACCAGAATCCCGATCATAAGGGAAAAACCGAGAGCCAGCAGGAATCGGTCTATTTGATTTTTTAATGCCTCTGAAACCAAGTTGTTCTCACCATTCAGGTTCAATAATTATTCTGAAATCTTCAAATGTAGAAGAATTCCTATAATGGAAGCTTTGCAAGCCTAAAGTATTGTAACTCTTGATAAAACAGCTCGATTACGGAGCCAGTTTTAAACGATTACAGGTTGTTCTGGTTAATAAGTGTTGATGTATATAAGTTATACTATTCGATGAAACTCAGGTTGAGTCCTCCCCGGACAATATTTAAAGTTTTGCGCTCAAGCCTTTTTTGAAAAGGCTTGTGACCACGCCACTACGTAACCTGAAACGAAATTCGGGTAAATCAGCCTTCCTTAACGAGCTGAAATGCAGCCTATCTTTCTTTTAAATCAGCCCTCTTGAGCGAAGTTCGGTATGTCTATTATAAATTAGTCTGCTTGAGCGAGCGAAGTGAACGAAACGGACCCCGTGCTCCCGAAGCGGAATTCGGGGAGCGAAAAGGACACCGTCCTCCCGAGACGGGATTCAGGGTAGAAAGAAGTAAGAAAATATCTTTAAATATATTCTCATAATTTATCATAAATATACATAATCGCTTGAAAAGCCGGAAAAATGAACTTATACCACACAACCTAAAAGGAGTTTTTAAAAATGCAGCTTCCAAACCCTAAGGGGGAGTTCCCGAAAATAAGCAGTAAAGCATGGATATTTGATACTGCACTGATAATAGGAAACGTAACTATCGAAGAAAACGTATTTGTCGGACCGAATGCCGTGATCAGGGCAGATGAACCCGGCTCTTCAATAACTATTCAGAGAAATTGCAACGTCCAGGACAATGTTGTAATTCATTCCCTTTCCAATTCGGAAGTGAAGATAGGTAGCAACACATC
Organism: Methanosarcina sp.; assembly: GCA_024280975.1. Lineage (GTDB taxonomy): Archaea > Halobacteriota > Methanosarcinia > Methanosarcinales > Methanosarcinaceae > Methanosarcina. The sequence goes on along the minus strand of JAMXLQ010000224.1, from coordinate 4,313 downwards.
TCTTGCGCACGGGTGCATAGTACATGGACCCTGCGAAATAAGAGAAAACTGTTTTGTCGGATTTGGAGCTTTACTATTCGACTGCAATCTTGGAGAAGATTCTCTGATTCTTCACAGAGCCGTTGTTCGCGGAGTCGAAATTCTTCCGCGTAAAGTGGTACCTGATGGAGCTGTCATTACAAACCAGAAAACCTCAGACATGCTTGAATATATCACGACAGATCTTGCAGTGTTTAAAAAATCCGTTGTCAGAGAAAATCTTGGGCTGGTAAAAGGATATAAAGCTCTGAGGCTTGAGGACGAAACTGTACATTCAAGCATATTGCAGGAAAGTAGGGACGAAGAGATTCAAGGCCTTGAAAATTCCGAATAAAGAATTGTTTGATATCAGTTAATTAAAGATAATCAAAGATAACTCCCATCCAGCTTTTCCAGAACTTTTTTTCCTGAATCTGTCAGGATATATTTTTTCCATGTGGCTTTCTCAGGAGTCAGACACTGGATTAACCCTTTGTTCTCAAGCTCCTTTAAAGCGTGACTGATATTTTGTGTAGATCGGCTTGCTTCATGGGCAATATCGGAAGCCCGGACAAAGGTGTGTCTTTTCATGGAATCCATAAGAATCAAACGGCGGTCAACACCGATAACCCAGTTAACCAGTTCATCGATTGAGTTTTCAGTCATATTGAATCAGCTTCTCCGTCGTATTGCTCTTGATGACATAAACAGCCGCATATTATTTAAATATTAATTGTTTGAATCAAATAAAAAAGGAAGAAGCATGGGCTTTTTATTATACATGCTGAATGAAAGAAAAATTCGAGAAATAAAAGACCATCTAAAAGAAAAAGGTAGTGTACCAAAAGCAGATTCTATTCAGATCTATTGATCTTGTTTTCTCTACTCCAAGATATTATATTAGTCCAAATGGATGAGTGGTAATTTTGAGACCAGCTCAAGATTAAAGTGATAATAACGATATATTCTAAATCCAATTTCTATAATGGTCTTATATAATAGAATTTATATAAATACAATCATTTTATATTGGTGCATATATAAAACAAAGGAGGAAAAAATATGGGTGGATGTGATCCGATAACGTATCACAATATTACACAAAGTGTATTTGATAGTTTGAAAAATATACTTGAAAATGCCGGTGTAAAAGTACCTGCAGGAAACGAAGGTGAAATTGAAGGATATGGAGTGAAAGGTCATTTCAAGTGGGATGGAATGACAAGTCTCACTGTTACTATTACCAGTAAACCATTAATTCTCCCTTGTGGAACAATAATAGGAAAGTTTAATGACGCTGTGCATGATAGTGGGGGAAGCTAATTAAGCAATTATAGAAAGAAGTAAGAAAAGTTTTGCAATAGGCGACTTACTGTTTTCCTGAATTAAACTCTGAATCTATTCAGTTTACTTTTGACAACTTCGTTGGGCAAAGATCCCATTTATATAAATGGCTTCTTTGTCCCTTGTAGATCTTGAAACTGAATACTTTTTATTTATGAGCTGATCCCAAAACTCCACAAATACTACTTTTGATCTCGGTTTTGAGACAATTACCCGAGATGCTGATCAGGAACATTAGTTTTGGGATAGGCTCTATCATTTAGTATGCCAGTTATTTTCTTAAAATTACTTTATTATTGGAAATAAAGATATCGTAGAATTGCTTCTCAAAGCCGGAGTTGACCCTGACTTGGTAGTGCGACAAAATTCATATACAACAATTTTTAATATGTCTGATTTTACAGAACTTTTAGTACATTACCAGGAAAAAGAAAAAGAAAAAAATGAAGACTTTAGGCAAATTTTGTAAGAGCTGCCTTTATTTCTTCAAAAACCTCATCTATATCTTTGGTACCGTTAAGAGTTACCAGGATATCCTGTTTTGCATAGTAGTCAATGAGGGGCTGAGTCTGCTTTTTATAGACGTTGAGACGGTTCTGGACAGCCTCTTCTTTGTCGTCAGCACGCTGGAAAACCTTACCCCCGCAAATGTCACAGATACCATCCTTTTTAGGCGGGTTAAAAGTCCTGTGGTAGCTCGCACCGCAGTTGCACATAAGTCGACCGCTTATTCTTTCTACCAGCTCTTCATCAGGCACTTCGAGGTTGAGAACAACATCTATGGGCTTACCGATCTCATTAAGGATGACTGTAAGAGCGTCAGCTTGAGGTATTGTTCTTGGATATCCGTCAAGGATAAAACCCTTTTCACAGTCCTGTTCTTTCAGGCGGTTCTTAATAATTCCTATAAGCACCTCATCAGGAACAAGCTCTCCTTTGTCCATATATGCCTTGGCTGCAAGCCCAAGTTCGGTTCCTTCCCTGACATTCGCCCGCAGGATATCTCCTGTGGAGATCTGCGGGATTCCGTAGAAATCAACCATTTTTTTGGCCTGGGTACCTTTTCCGGCACCTGGGGGCCCGAAGAGTATTACATTCATTCGAAGATCCCTGTGTTTTTATCCTTTAGTTTGTCTACGTTATCTATTCGATTCTTTTTGCATCTCTAAACGAACTCTTACTGCTCCCCGAAAAAGGAACGGATCATCGGGTGCATTTCCATCATCTGCTCGGATGCGATATCCTCGTACAGACGGTATACAATACTCACAGTAAGCAGCAGCCCTGTACCTCCAGCACTTCCAAGGGTACCTAGCAGGCTAGCAACCAAGGTAAGTAATCCTATGAAAGCTCCACCGATTACGGTAACTTTTGGGATATAACGCTGCGTAACTTTTTCGATACTGCTAATATTCCGTCTGAAACCCGGAATCTGCATTCCGGAATTGAAAATCTTCTGGGCTGTGGGTTTCGCTCCCATGCCTGTGGTTTCTATCCAGAAGAGGGAAAAGATAATTCCTCCTACAATAAGCATGAAAGCGTCTGTAAGGACATGAAGCCCGATCTGCCAGGTTGCAGGAGCTGCCGCCCCATAACTTGAGAAGGACTCCTTCACAAGAGATGGAACCCAATCATAAGGGCTGTGTATTGGAGCAAGGTAATACATGATTCCATTTACTGGATTGGATCCACTGAACTTTCCAAGGAAAGTTATTCCCCTGCTGGAGAGAATGATCCCTATCATCTGGATATTAGCCTGAAGAGCTCGGACAAGAATCATTGGCAGCACTGAAGAGTATATTAGCTTGACAGGAAAGCGGCCTCTGGCTCCTCTAACTGCACTGTGGGCGAGAGGAATTTCAATCCTCGTACTTTCTACATATACTACAAGCAGGAAAATCACAATCGTGCTCAGCAGTGCAAGAATTCCTCCTCTGACCAGCATAAACACCACGCCCTCACCTGAGAAGAGGTAATCTGCTCCGACGTTCTGGGCGATGTAAATCCATTTTGGAATCAATCCAACCGGAAGTCCCGAAGAATCAAGCTGCCAGTTAAAGATCCCTGTAACAATCTGCTGGGAGATTCCCGCAACAATGAAAAGCCCGACTCCTGACCCGATACCCCACTTGGAAACCACTTCATCCATGAAAAGGATGAGTACGCCCCCAATGAAAATCTGAATAAGGAGCAGGAAGGTAATTACTCCCAGGCCTACACCGAGTGTAGAAGCAAGTCCTGGATCCGGCTGGATATATCCACCAAGTAGTTGTGGCAGAGCTTCCAATATGATCATGATAAACACAAGGAACTTCTGAGCTCCTTGGAAGAATGCCTGATCTTTAGGGTCTGACAGGTCCATTTTGATAATATCTGCCCCAACAAGAAGCTGCAGGACAATCGAAGCTGTAACAATAGGCCCGATACCTAGAAGAAGAAGAGATCCAGATGCGCCTGCAAAGAAAGCACGGTAAGATTCAAAAAGGTCGATCGAATTCCGGGACATCCCAAAGAGCGGTACATTTGCCAGAGCAAAGTACAGCACAAGGACTCCCAGAGTCCACCAGAGCTTATCCTTAAAATGGACGTGTTTTTCCGGACTTGCTACTGCAGGTAACTTGTTAAAAAACGGTTCTAACGTATCCCTGAGAGTCATCGATTACACCATTCAAAATATGATTTGTTTATAATGTCTGTAAATGTTAGACTACGTTTTACCGTAAGATATTGGTATATAGTACATCTAATATGAAAAAGTTACCAAAAGAATTAAAATAAGTAATGCCTGAGTGACATTACTTATTCGGCATCGATGCAACTTCCGCCGGCGTTTTCAATTTTTTCGCGGGCAGAGGCGGAGAATTCTTTCGAAGTAACTACAAGGTTCTTCGTAACACGTCCGCTTCCGAGTACTTTTTCGATTCCGATGTTTTCAAGATTAATATGGTATG
>JAMXLQ010000223.1 GCA_024280975.1 Methanosarcina sp. | reverse complement strand
GAGTGGGTTTTTCTTGCAAAAATAACTTCTCTGCATTTTCATCGGACATAATATCACATTGGAACTTTTCTAGCGGATTACTTCTGGATCTTAGTCAAAGCCTATTAAGTATTCTTTAATGGTTTATATATAATACTGGGACAATTTCCAATCTACGTTTTCAGCTCTGTATTTTTACCCGAAAATTCACCCTGAAAGCGCCCTGATTATTTCTTTTATCACTGTTATAGGCGCATCGGTTCGGAAAGAGGTGCCACTGAAGTGAGTTCTTGACGCCTCAAATCCATGGGCTTTAAGGGCTTCTATCAAGATTTCTATCCCGGTTGCAGAAGCTCCTAGTTTTTTACAGATCACGTGCTGGTCATAGAACATTGGGATGTCTAATTCATCCCTGCAGAAAGTAATTATTTTTTCTGCTTTATCCTTTGTGTTTAGAGGATGCGTTTCAAGTTCGGAAATAACTTCGTTGCAGAACGCATGCTCCCTGAATGGCCCAAGCCAAAGGGGCCCTGCAATTTGTGTGATAGAACTACAAACAGGGCATTCTTTTTCAATATGTACTGCAAGTCCGTATACTGACCCTCTAAACCCGCATGTTGGACAATGAATGCTGAAACCTATTGATTTTAGAGTTTTATCTGTCTGTTTTGTTCCAGGAAGAACCTCAAGGTAAGTGCGGACATAGTGACGTGTCACATGGGAAAGAAGTGGTAACATTCCTTTTTCATGTTTCGCAAGTTCTCTGGCACAGGCTCCCAAGAGGACTCGAAGGCCCATTTCACTGTGATATTCCGTGTTAAGAGGTACGGCCGCATACTTCCTTATCCCGGCTTTCAGGTGGGCTCCGCATAGAGGAGCCGTATCCGTTGCCGTAACCGATAGCATACTCCGAACCGAGGCCGCTGCTGCATCCAGGAAGGGTGAAGGAGTCCCAAAAGGGTCGATATCCACGATATGGAATTTTTGTTCGTGAAGTAGCACGTTTGCGTTCTTGCGGGTAGCCAGGGTTTTTTCTTCAAGCCCGTTGATTTTGATATTTTCTTTTATCATTTCAAACGCTTCAGGGCTCCAGTCATTCATTGTCGCATGAATCCCTACTTCGCCTGCAATCCGAAGCCCCCTTATCCCTGAAGCTGAGAAAGCATCTACATAACGAACTTCTTCCCTAAGAATCTCTTTTCCCGAAAGAAGCCTTTTCACAAATGCAGCCGTAGCTGCAACATTAATATCGCGATTAAGCTCCATCTCCGGGTTGTAAAAAACCGGAGCTGCCGAGGGAGGGAAGGTTGCATCCTTTGGTGGTACCGGAACTGAAACCTTTGTTGTGCCTTCGACTATAGTTTTATATGCCATTTGAAACTGCTATACTTTGGGATCTTATTTTACAGTGATGGTCATTTGCATTTTCGGATATCCTTTTACACTGAAATTATAGCTTCCTGGTTTATCGAACGTATGCTTCAGGGTATCTCCATATGCAAGCCTTTGGTTCTTGAAAAGATACTCCCCGCTGGTTAGAATAAGCACACCGGATTCCTGGTAGTTTCTCCATACAACTGTATCTCCGATATCGACTTCCAGGCTTGAAGGAATCATATAATAATCCTTAAGCCTTACAATGTATGATGTCGGAATGGTTCTTTTAGGCTGTACGGCCCCAGGTTGTTCTCCTTCTACCAGATTTGCTTCCGTTTGTCTCGTTTCAGGCTCTTTTTGGGTTTCAGAAACTCCCGTCTCCTCTGGTGTCGACAATTTTCTCTGAGTTTCCGTTTCTGTTGATGTCTCAAGCCCTTCCTGCGTTAACGTATCTTTCTGTGTTCCCACTTCCTCTATACCTGTCTCTTCGGATGTCCACGTTTCGCCTTCATTTCCCGTTTTTTCCGGTGTCCACGTTCTTCCCTGTACTCCTTCAGGCGTTCTCATTTCCCTTTGTCTTTGCGAACCTCCTGAACTGCCACCTGCTTCATGGCCTTCTTTCTTATCCGAACTCAAGCAACCTGACATTGTTGCTGAAATTAACAGGATTATAAGGAGTAAAATTATTCTCTTTGCTACCAATCCCCTCCCCCTTATTATTAATCTCCCTTTTGTACTCCCAATTCAATATAAGTCTTTTATAAATAATAATGCTTCTTATAACAGTCCTTTGAGAAGGAGTTATTTTTGAAGCATAAACACGGATTTTTGGCGATAAGTACTGATCCAGATTATATAATAAAAAACTAAAAATTAGTATACTTCGTATAATATTAGAAAAAAATTATGGCTTAAAGGCCTCGATTCATAGTATAAACCTGCAATATCAAAAAGAGTTTTCCGGGTCTTTTGAAAATTTACCTAGCCAAAGAATCGACCTTCAGATTTTACAGTCCTGAGCTGCTCCGCGAAAGGAAGGGCTGTTACGAGAATTCCCCTTTACTCTGTGTAGCAAAACTCCATAGATCCAAAGTATACAAAATAAAAGCTTATACTACAGGAAAGCCTCATTAAAAAATGCGGTTTTTAGAAAACCTATCTAAATCGGTTCCAGGAGACTGAAAATAAATAAGTAAAACGAAATCATGTTATTTAGTTCAAACAAATAAAGATTAGTTATTTCTGAGGATTTCTACAAAGCCAAAAAATGTAAAAAATAGATTTGCCAGGAAATTTATCGAGATTTCCTGTAAAATTCAGATTCTGTGTTTTTAAATTCTCCTCAGAATAGTGAAACTATTTGACCGCTTCACTAAGCCAATTTTCCCTTATTTTTCTACTGTTTGACTCTTAGAAAATGTTTTTCAGGTTTTAGCCACACTAACATTGACATTCATTCTGGGTTGGCCGACAACACTGAAGTGATAGTCTCCTGTCTCGTTAAAGGTATGGGTAAAAGCGCGCTTGTATACAAGGCTGGTGTTATTAAAGAGATTTTCTTCACTCACAAGGGTAAAGACTCTTTTTGGATTGTCTTGCATGTTTATCCAAGAAACTGATTCTCCCTGTTTTATTTCAAGACTTGAGGAGCTTGCTCTTTTATTGATAAGTCTTACCAGATAAGGAGTTTCCTGAATTTTAGGAGCTGAGACTTCAAGTCTTCCTCCTGTTCCTAAAGTAGTAGCATTTTCTTCCGGTGTTATAGTTACATTTTCTTCTGCTGTTTTATTTTCTACGATAGTTGCGTTTTCTTCCGGTGTTTCTACAGCAGTTGTATTTTTCACAGGAGTTACGTTTTCTTCAGGAGTTGCATTTTCCTTTGGTGAGGACTGTTCATTCCCCATGCATCCTGAGAGTAAAATGGTGCCAAATATAAGAAGCAGCACAATTATTTTTGTTTTCATTTTATTCCCCACATCTTGAAATTTGTGATATTTCGGAAATTAATGCTTAAATCGAAGTTTTATACGATTTTTAAGTTAATGTTCAATTCGAAACTTAGCCTCTTGATTTATCGATCTTTACTGATCTTTATAAATCTAGTATTTGTAGTATTACGGCTTTTCTTAAAGGGAATTTCGAATCCTATTTTTCTTTCTCAAAATAATCTGTACATATAAATATACTTTTCACCCTTTTCGAATTATTCTTCTCTTTTAAGCAAGTACTCCTTTTAAAACCTCTGAAGCTTGTTTCTACATTTCTCATCAGTTAAAGTATAACTTGCTAATAATTTTAATATTTTACTTGCATATAAAGATATCTCAGTTGAGCGCTAATTATGAAGTTGTAAACACGAATTCTGGAATAGCGAACACAACTATGGATACAAAAATACCAATTATAGACTTAAATATCAATTATGAAACCTAAACAATTATAAGATCATACAATCTCTTATAATAAAAATCCGTCTAAGGTTCTCTTACATAATATTCCATAAAATTAAAGCAAGAACCCCGATAGCCGTAATTATCCCGAAAGTGTTCTTTGCAAGAGAGAAAAGGCTGGAAGAACCAGTAATTTTAGAAAGTATTATTTTGTTAATTGTACTGATAAGGCTTGCAAGCACTGCAGTGTTTGCTGCAGTCGCATAGGAAATTTTTCCACTTACAGCAAGCAAGGTTACCGAGACTATCACTCCCGAACTACTAACAAGAGAGCCCAGGGCAGTTACATAAATTCCTGCAGTCCCTGCAATTTTGTAGGCAAAGCTTCCTATTATAAGAATGACAGTAAAAGCAGCACCGAATTTAAATGCTTGACCAAGAGAAAAAGGAGATTCAATTTTAAGTTCTTCTCCCCCTATCGGGCAGAATTTTTTGTTATACTTGAGAACTATTACTATGGAACCAAGAATAACTATAGCCTGAGGAGGAAGCATAAATAGAGTTGTCTGGCCGGTAGGATCAACGATCAGGGCTAAGACAAGGTTCCGGATGAGCATGGAAATGTTGCAGAGCAGGATTCCGGTAAGCACAGGATCGACCATTTCCACTGATCGTTTAGAAAGACCCGCAAGTGCCGCTGTTGTAGCTTCACTGTTCACAAAGCCACCTACAAAGCCTGAGTAACATATCCCGCGCTTTGTACCGAACGTCCTCAGGAGCACATAGCTTAAAAAACTGATAAGTGAAACAAGAATTACAATAAGGATTGCATACCTCAGGTTTATGACCCCGAATAACTCTTTTTCCGGCATTACTGGATAAAGTATGAAAGCTACGGCCAGAAACTGTACTGCGTTGTAAAGTTCTTCTTTAGTCAGGTTTCCTGCAAACTGGTGAAGAGGCTTTTTCTGGATCAGAAGAAAAGCCACAACTATTGAAGAGATAATAGCATAGAGGCCGTAGTTATAGCCCACAAGGATTCCCATAACAAAAATGAAAAAGAGACTTATAGGGCTGGTAACACCTATCCGTTTGAAGAGAAAGATCTTGGCATAGGTAATTATGGCACAGATTGCTCCAAAAAAGAACGCTGTTACGTAGACAAAACCCTGCCCTGTTGCCCCGCTTACAAAAGCAGCCAACATACCTGTTATACAGGTTATACTGTAAGTTCTCACACCGGCAAAAATTTCATGCTCAATGCCTCTATGCTCCCTTTCTATACCTACCATTATCCCGATCAGAAAGGCTATGGCTAGTTTTGTCATGAAATCCAGAAAAACCGGATCGAAACCGAACTCTTCAATGGTGCCCGTAGTTTAACCTCTATCATTTTTCGGTCTATAAAGTCCAGAGTCAAGTTCTAAAAAATTTCTATTTAAAACTTTATTTAATTTATTTAAGCATTCTCTCTGTCCATCTGCTCAGGCATCTGCCACTCAATCCTGTTATTTGCGTTCCTTAAAATGCTTTTCATCATACCTGGATTTTGTTTTTACGCCAGTAGAATAATAAAGGCAAGTGAATAGTCGCGAGTAGTAGAGAGGACAACTGTAAGTAATACAATAAATTGTTTGAGTACTATTATTTGCGTAAAATGAAGTAAGTGAGGAACTAAAACAAAATATAATTATATAGTAAGGATATCCCTGGTAATGAATTTAGCCCTTGAAAAGAAAAGAGAGTTCAGAGTAATTGATAGCCTGTATGGTATTTTTTTGAAATGCTCTCAAATTTGATAGGGCTCCTTACATAAAAACTTCTAAACTTGATATAACTCCTTACAGGCAGCTCTTAAACCTAGGAATTCTACTATTATTTTTTAGAGGCAACTGCGACACCTAACTAATTTGTCAAATCTGATCGGAGCTGATTATAAATTGAGGTTTAACTGTTATTGATTCTGGCAATTATACCTCTACAAATTCAACTTCAATGGGTTTATTTTCCTCTTTTTCTTCGATAGTTATCAGAGCGCAGGAACCTTTAGAGGCTTCTCCCGGGTTTACCACCACAGTTTTTCCGACCTGTTCCAGACCTTTTGCTTCATGAATGTGACCACAGACTATCAGGTCAACCCTGTCAACGAATTTTTGGATAGCCTTGCTGCCCACATGCCCGAAGGGAAGTTCATCTCTTGCGCCGTAAGGAGGAGCATGAGTCAGAAGCACTATGGTTCCGCAATCTTCATTATTTTCTGCAGAGCAGACCATTCCTTCAAGTGTTTTTTCAATTTCTTCTTCGGACAGCTCAAAGGGGGTGTTAAAAGGAGTGGGATTTGAGCCGCCAAGCCCTATAAACCTGATATTTCCTATCTGTTCGGCTTTTCCATGCAGGTTTATTGCTTTCGAGGTATCAAGGGCTTTTAAGATGCTTTTTTTATCGCAATTTCCAGGAATTGCAAGTACAGGTCTGTCAAATATTTCCATTAATTCTTCGACTTTCTCATCGGGCCCGAAATTGGTAATGTCCCCGACAATAACTGCAAGGTCGAAATCTCCTGCCTTTTCCATCATTTTCCTTATCTTGGAATAATCCCCGTGGGGGTCAGAAATAGCTAGTATCTTCATCGTTGTCCAATCCTGTTATTCGTAACTATCAGTAAGGGTCCTATTATTCATGTTTACTCGTAAAAGTCTTATTATTCATAATTATCCGAAAATCGAGTGTTTTTGATAAACTTTTTTCTAAAAAGGTTTTGATAAATCTTTTTCTAAAAAGATTTGCATACATCTTTTATACCTCTTGCGTTAAATATAGTGCCCATGCGCGATATCATTATTATAGGGCACAAAGCAAAGACGAGTGGCGATTTTTCCTTAAACGATCTTCCCGGTTCTGCAGGAAGAATGGATATCCTTTGCCGCTGCGTAAGTTCTGCCCTTTTCCTCTCTTTTGGAATGCGCAGGGATGTAAACGTACACCTGCTTCTTCTGGGAGAACCTGACCCTGGAA
>JAMXLQ010000222.1 GCA_024280975.1 Methanosarcina sp. | reverse complement strand
GACTGATATGCCGCCCTGTTAGTATCAGGCAAAAATATGGAATCATAAAGAGGGTTGTTTTGAGGTTTGTCTTTCGTAAGCGTAATTTTTGCCACCGGCTTGGTTTTCATGCTCTCCTGCAGTTTTTGTTCATCATAGCCGCCATCTGGAAATAATTCCACTGCAGCTTTATACCCTAGTTCATCTCCAGCGATTTTGACATACTCCAAAAATGTACCTTGCGTAATCATCATTTGCCGAGCGAAAGGGTCTACCTCATTTGTCAAGCGGTCACTATCAGCGTATAAGTAAAATACCATGGGATCATCTTTATCGAGCTGTATTTTCCACGGCTGCATGTTATGGCCATTTGCAGCTAACAGTCCGTGAGCCACGAGTTGGATTCTTGGATCATCAAATTTTTGCGAATAAGTTTTTTGCCAAGGTTCCAAATACTTTGGTGACTCAAAAATCCCACTTATGATAAATAGGGATACTAATGCTATGATTAATAAGGCGCCAATACTTGAAAGAATAATGGTCATGGTTTTTTTCACCGTCCTCCCGCTCATCTTTTATTTCCTCCATTTTCAGTTTGCATGGATCGGATGATAAGTTGAAAAGCTGCTGATACCAATTCCTCCGGTGTCGTCATATGATAGTTTTTAATATAATTTGCCTTTCTCTTTGCGATATTAAACACACCTATCATACAGGCCCATAAAACAAGAGCTGTTTTTACAACATCCAAATCACTGCGGATGGAACCTTCTTCAATGCCCTTTTCCAACGCTCCGATCAAATGCCCCAGTATTTCCTCTCCAAGGGCATAGCACTCCTCTCTTGATTGGTCCGGGATCCCTTTTTGAAAATCAAGTTCACCATTTTCATACTCCATAATTGCTTCAAAATATTCCGAATAATCCTTGCTGAACCGGTAGAGTGTCAAAGCAATCTGTCTTATTTCCTCAATCGCATTACAGGCTTTTTCCTTTTGTAAATCATCCTTCAGCATACCGATTAACAGCCTGTATCCCCTTATCATAATTTCAAAATAGATCTGCTCCTTGCTATTGAAATAGACATATACCGTTCTCTTGCTAAACTCTGCCTCTTTCGCCACATCATCCATCGTGGCATTATCATATCCTTTTGTAAAAAAGATTCTTTCTGCAGCATCAATAATATCATTTCTGCGGATTTCTTTTTCTTTTTCCTTGCGCTCATTGATTCCCAAAAGATCCACCGCCTTTATTTCACTTACGTGTTATTAAGTAAACTATTAGTTTACTTAATTCTAAGATATATTATCTTTTCTGTCAATACATTCTCACAAGTACATTCGATTTTTTTTCCACATTAAAAAAGACATTATTTATGGTCGGAAGTTTACAACCCGTGAAGAGGCAAAGATATTTATTGTTGAATACATAGAAACATTTTATAACTGTAAAAAGCTTCACTCCACCCTGGGAAATATGTCACCCATTGAATACGAGCAAAAATACCGAAACTGGAAGGCTGCATGATTATTCAAAATAACCAAGAATATTTGAGAAAACCGGAGAAAGAGAAACATTTTATGTGTCCAGTTTAACAAGAGCATCCCATTTTGGGCTGTACCGATAGAAAGGGAATGAATTTCTCGGTCTCAAATAACGAGACTGAAATAAATGTCAGTCTTGCGGAGTCAGGTGAGGGTAACTGGTGCTCTGTAGGTTCTCAGCTTCAAGTTAAAGACCCGACTACCGGAGAAAATCTGAATGTGACAATTACCGGAACCGAAAAATTTGAAAATAAAACCCTTTGCAAAGCCTCCGTAGAAACCGGTACTGAAGGAAATTCTTCCAGATTAGAATACATGTGGTCCAAAGATAAAAATACCACAGTCTGGACAAAGTATGACAAGGATGGAAATCTTTCAGTAAGATTCATCGACGTGGAAGGAAAAAACAATAGTCGATGGAGCCGGAAGGAAGCTTGAGTTCGGAGATTCGAGGGTTGTTTAACCAAGCTTATAATGAAAAGGCTCAAGATCTTTTCTTGCGTTTCAGAGAAGAGAATTGAGCTACCTATCGTTTTTTCCATTTCACGCTTCCATTTCTTTTTTATTCTTTGATTTCTTGTTCTTTATATACTCTGTAGAAAACTGAATGGGTTTTCAGGAAATTGCATTAAAGTTTACCGTGCTAGTATGAAGTATATTAACATGGTACATAGCTTTAAATATCTCGATGTCTATATAAAATATTACTAAGTGCGAACAAACCATACATCTTAAAACGCATTTCAAAGCCGGTAATCACCATCTGATACCGGTTTATATTTTAAGCCGAAAAATCGGCTTCCTTTACTTAGCGGGAGGAGAGGGGTTTTACAACCCTTTCCCCACTCCTCTTCATATTCTTTACCAGTTTCCCCATTTTATAGCTTTTCATTTTTATTATGTTATTTGTGTTGACTTATAGTAACTTTTGACAAGTCCACACATCTGTTATATAATGAATAAATACAAAAAGTTGAACAAATATAATAAACTGATTTCTAGGCATCAAAAAGCACAATTAATCTATGCTGAGTATTTTTTCTTAGTTAACCAGGTACACTTTCAAAGGGTTGAAACTTCTATAATAAACATAGGCTTATTCTTCTGCTTACTTTTTCGTTTTCAAAGCTGTTGTTTGTCTTCAATCTAATGAAACCTACATATTTCAATTTGTGAGAGCCCTACTTATTTTCAAGCTCATTTGACTTAATTATCAAAAATATACGTTAATGTACTCCTAACTACATAGGAATATATCTTGCATATTTTACCTTCAAAATTATATTAGTGAGGGATTAAACGGTAGCATAGCGAATTTACTGTAAATTCAGAATCATATCTACGAATATTGTATTATATTTGGATTAGTGACTTCTTGATATTTATGATTTTACAGAAAAACTTGTACACTACCTTAAAAACACATTACCAAAATTGGTTTTGGAATAAGTTCAATCAGGAAGGTAAAAGAAACTTAAAAACAAGAACACAAATAACCTAAAAAATATTGAGGTGTAAACCTCAAAAACCTTGATTTATATTGCATTTGATCGAGTAGTGCAAAAAATCATATTTTTACAAACATGATTATACAGAAGAACACTTTTTTGCACAGAAGACATTTTTCCTCAGAAGATTATTTTTTTGCTTAGAAAGCAAGAACCTGGTTTACGGGTCTTTTTATGTCGTAAAGGCTTTGGCGTGAATCAAGGAAATAAAAGCGTTCCATCAGAATCTTTTCTTCCTTTAGCCTGTTTATTGCATATCTTACTGTGCGTGAAGGAAGTATTGTTTCACGAATTATGTCTTTCTGCGTCATCTGCCCTTTTGCCTCAAGAGTTTTAAACACCAACTTTGCCGACGGGGGCAGTTTTTCAAGTTTTTCGTAGCTTATATCGTTCAGAGTTTCATCAAGTTTTTCATAGCTTGTATCATTCAGAGTTTCATTTTCAACAAAAACGATCCCTCATAGTGAATCACCATTACCATAGAATAGCTCTTTATTTTTAAATCTTTTGGCTTAAATTCTGTGCATAAATACAAAAAGGATATTTTAATATCTGGAATGTACAAAAAAGACTCTTCTAGTTACCACTAATTGTATAATTGTACCTCCAAGTAACCCAAATGTAAAAAAGCTTGAAATCTATGCCAGAATTTTCCTCTTAAAGAAGGGAAAAACTTAGAACGAAGAATTAGCTAATGACAATAAGTTCAAATGTCCCATCCATACATGAAACCGCAAAGTCATGGAAGTGTTTCATATTATCGGACATTTCATTGTAAATTGAAGGAGAGACATAAATGATCATATGCGGTTTTTTTTCAGATTCGTTTTTAAGTTCCAGGTAAAGATCCTTGAAAATCTCCATCAGTGTCTTTAAATTGATACGTCTGAGTATCCTTATATGACCTGTCCCTTCCGAGTCAACCATAATTCGATAATTTCTATTCTGCTTCACATTTCTACTGTTTAATCCCATCGTTCTTACCAGGAATATGTAATTTTTATATATCCGGCATCAACAACCGTCTGTTCACAATTGTGAACTATACATAGTTCTTAAGTTATAAAAGCATTGCGCATTCAGATTTTGAAAAATTATAGTTTGCCGGTTACACGAAAATAGCCTGTAAATTTCCAGTTTTATAATCTGTAACTGGAAAGTGGATGCAAAAGAGGTTACAAAAATAAACTATAACTAGGTAGCAAAATAAACCTTGTGTAGAGAACAAATTTTATGCAGATTTTACATAAAACTTTTATTCCCTTACACAGGTTTATTCCGAAAATCAGATCCAATTTCATTTAAAAGGATTTATCTCGGAAATTCGAATCTTATCCTATTTTAACAAGTTTTCATCGGATCTCATTTGAAAAATGTTCCTTTGAAATGTCCGGGATTGAATTCTGATGTAGAAAATCTAAAGTTCACAATCTTTCTTTTTAAACTATTTATACTTTCAAGCTATCCTCAAAAATTTGCAACTTTTGCATGTAATATTCTATTTTCTACCGTTATTAATCTGACCTCTGCATCAAGTAATTTATTTACTGCTTCTTCTCTTCGGACTTCTGCTTTCCTTACCAGTTCTCCAATACTCTGAATTTGTGAATCCAATTTATTAGTGATTGTATCCAATTTTTTAGATTGGGTTTCAATAATCTTAACTTCTGCTAATCTCCTCAGTTCAGCCGCAGAGTTTATTATATTCTCAAAGTATGTGATCCTTTCAGTGGCCATATCGAGTTCTGCCTTTATATTTTCAACTTCTTCTTCGTCAGTCTTTTGGGTGTGTCCATGTTTTTCGATGTGCTGTTCTGTACTCAATTTAATAACCTCCTGATTTTACTGTAGTAATCATTACATCCTTAAATGTTTATAAATGTTTAGCTTTCAAAAATTATACGGTTTATACCCAGCAGTGCAGTCTTTCAGATACTTGCACCCAAAATTTTGACCTGCCCTTGTTTATTACCAGCATAGGGTTGTCTATTCTACCGTTAACGATTTTGATCTCTTCCTGACATGTGTTGCAAAGATCCATTGTAGAACCATCCGAAGAGCGGTTTGTAGCAAATTAAGGCATAATTCAGAATCTAGCTGCAAGTCTTTATAAAAAATGGAGTTCAGGTGAAGTTTAAATGAAATCTAAGTTAAGTTTAAAAAAGTTTAAATGAAGTTTAAATAGGGCTCAATAATACGTAATTTACGGATTAACAATAGTCTGTGTACCCCCTGAGTAGAAAAATCCCAAAGTTAATTGCTCCAAGAAAAACAGGTAATACATAAAAAATGTATTTTACCTAACTAAAATATGATTCTTCAGGTCAAAACCAATGAATTCAAAAACCTCTGCTATATTAAGAGTTGCAGCAGAAGTTTTAAGATGTGAACTGATATAGCTGTCGGTTTTTTACCTTCTTTCATACAAATATCTTTCATGCAAATATATCTCATATCTCCGAGCTTACTGGTGTTACTCCTTCTATACTGTTCTTAATTTTTCCTTCATGTTCGCGTTCTTTAAGAAGTATGTCTGACCAGCTTTCGGCCCAGATTTTGAGCTCTTCAGACTCCAGAGGCGCAGGAACGTATTTCTTGTCGTTATCTAGGATACTTCTTGCGAGTTCTCTATATAATTCAGCCTGCTCAGACTCGGGTGCATGTTCAACCACAGTCTGTCCCCTCAGCTCACTCCTTGTAACATCAAGTGAACGGGGTACATACCCTGCAATTGTGGTTTTTGTCTGCGCCGCAAAGTCATTTATTATCTCTTTTTGGATCGACTGATTCATGGAGTTTGCGATTATTCCGCTGAAAAGAGCACCGCCGTTGTTTGCATATTTCCTGATTCCTTTGAAGAGATTATTCGCTGCATAAATTGCCATGAAGTCTGAGGATGCAACAGTGTAGACCTGTTCTGCAACACCTTCACGGATAGGGATAGAGAATCCTCCACAAACTACATCTCCGAGCACGTCATAGATTACAACATCAGGTTTAAACTCCTCAAAGACGTTTTTTTGCCTCAGGAGTTCGATTGCAGTAATGATTCCCCTGCCTGCACATCCGACTCCAGGCTCCGGGCCTCCTGCTTCCACACAAAGAATTCCATTGAAGCCTTCATAGACGATGTCGCTGGTCTCAATTCTTTTCCTGCTTCTCATAGCATCAAGGACTGAAGGAATTGATTTGCCTCCCCTCAGGTTATTTGTGGAGTCGCTCTTAGGATCACAGCCGATTTGCATTACTGTAAGGCCCAGGTCCGAAAGAGCCGCTGAAAGATTAGATGAAGTCGTTGATTTTCCGATACCGCCTTTCCCATAAATTGCGATGTTTCGTGCTTTTGTCATTTCATCACCATATGGAGAAACATACAAATCCGATTTATAAGCTCACACTTCAGCAATAATTGACATGGAAATTCTGTTTTTCTTAATTTTGCGGCAAAAATTTCCCATATTTCCTCCTAAATATAATTTTTAAATAGTGGATTGAATTTCGACTATGAAATAACCCTAAAATCTATATGGAAAAGGAAAGGAGATCCCAATGTCAGGTGTATATCTGGAGTAAAGAATCTTGGAAGCAGTACGTTAGTAAATATTATCTGCTATCAGAAACAATATTTTACATTCGGTTTCAGGAAGGATATAGTGAATAAAAATTTAATATGTGGGATCTTAATATTTCTTTTAACTTTAACAATATTGTTTATTGGATTTAAGGAAAACTATGACTCTTCTCAGACTGAAGATGGATTGAAAATAGTTGAGGCCACGTTAGTATTAGGTTCTGTTGAAGGTGTAAATAATACCAGCATACAGACTTATAATTACGATTTTGCCTTGTATAACGAGGGAAGTGAAGAAGTTTACCTGGATTCCATTGAACCGCTTTTCTCAAAAGATTTTTTAGCAAGAGTATTAACCGAAGATCATAAAATAATCGGTAATAGAACTATAGGGCCCCATTCTACTATCCGTGTCAAAGGTCAAGTTGAGTTTAATGCTTCAGGTCTTTCAAAAAAACAAATTTTGAACTTAGCCCGCATTTACAGTGTCAATGTTACGTCAACAAAAACTCTTCCTTTCCCTAAATAAAGTTCTTGAGAGTTAGCAGGATAAGTAACCTGCCGACCCTCGGAAAGTACCCGAATCAGACTTCTTTGGTAACATTAAGAACTGATTTAGTACCGGTATCATTCGTCTTTAACTGGTAAAAATGGTACTCGTACGGTTGCCAGGTATCTTTAATGGTTCCATTGGTAACAGTCACAGTTCTGTTCTCCCATAAGACATCATACTTTCCGTTTGGCACGCCGGTAATTGTTGCATTATTTGCCGTACAATCTGCTTCAGTAAAATCAAGCATACTTGATGACGCAATCAGTTTTCTACCGTTGGCATCGGTAAATATGTAAGCTGTGACCGCAGAAATTTTGCCACCTGGATCTGAAGTTATACTTTTCCTGCCGCTGGTTACCTTTGTTGTCAGAATTGTCCGGTTTCCGTTTATAATCCAGGGCCAGACCTGTTCGTATTTCGGCTTAAAACTGGCCCAGCCGGTATAGCTTGGAGTATTTGCTGCATATTTATAAGCATATGAGAAAACACCCTGGGCTCCTCCTAAAATTCCCATCACAATCTGACTTTCATGACGATCAGCCACTTTTTGTGCAGTACTCAAATCCGGATCGGAAGCGTTCACTTCAATAGCCTGGCCAAACGCTTCTGTTGTTACATATACCGTTCTTCCTGCACTTTTCCAATCAGGGGCATTGGCAATAAGATTACCATATACCCAGGCGTGTGGGCGTTCAGGATGAAACTTCGTGTAGGTGGTGAAATAACAAACA
>JAMXLQ010000221.1 GCA_024280975.1 Methanosarcina sp. | reverse complement strand
TTCCAGTATTCGAACTTCGGGCTTTCTACAGTTGTGGATGAATGCCTTAACTTTTTGCGTCAGGAAGAGATGCTTGAGAAAAACGACGCCCTTATTCCTACAAACTTCGGAAAGCTTGTCTCAAGGCTCTATATCGACCCTCTGTCAGCAGCTCTAATTGCGAAAGGCCTGAAAGAAGCAAAGAGCCTGAGCGAGCTTACTCTGCTGCATCTTGTGTGTAGCACGCCTGACATGCGCCTGCTTTATATGCGAAATCAGGACTATCAGGAGATCAATGATTATGTAATGGCTCATGCCGATGAGTTCGTAAAAGTGCCCAGCCCTTTCAATATTGCAGAATATGAATGGTTCCTTGGAGAAGTCAAAACTTCCCTTCTTCTTGTTGACTGGATCTATGAAAAATCTGAAAACGAGATTTGCTTAAAGTTTGGCACCGGGGAAGGTGACATTCATGCGTTTGCGGACATTGCGGAATGGATAATGCACGTCGCTGCCCAGCTTGCCAGACTCCTTGAGCTCAAAGGGGCAAAAGAAGCTGCGGAACTTGAAAAACGGATTCATTACGGAGCAGCTCCTGAACTTATAGACCTGCTCGATATCAGAGGTATAGGGCGTGTGAGAGCAAGGAGACTTTATGAGGCAGGCTTCAAATCTTCAGCAGAGCTTGCAGGGGCTAACCCTGAGAAAGTAGCCGCTCTTCTGGGGCCGAAAATCGCAGACAGGATCTTTAAGCAAATAGGAAAAACGGAGGCAGTTCCTGGAATTCTTGAGCCTGAACCTCCTGAGAAAAGTCCTTCATCTGGGCAAAAAACAATCAATGATTATTGATTCTACTTGCCTCATTCTTTTATCTCCGGATATTTCATGTCTTTTTTTACGGTTTTTTATTGTGTGTTAAGGAGTTCAATAAGGGATAAAATATTAAATGAGAGAGGATTTAATGAGATTGGATTCTCAGGTTAACCGGTTGTTTGGTTTCCAATTTAATCGATTATCTGGTTATTCAGTTCTCAGACTACCGAGTATGTGGTTATTCGGCTCTCAGGCTACCATCAATCTGTACTAGATTCACTTTATATTAGATTAACCAGTTAAGGTCAAATTCTCATATTCAATCTTTATCAGGTCCTGTCAGGTTCTTTCAGAGATGGTCATGATGTTATTCAAAAAGTTGTCTGATGTTTCGGAAGCTGAAATGCAGAAATTGCTCTCCCGGGGATCCGGGCTTGAGGATGTAGCTAAAACCGTTTCAGCTGTGCTTTTGGACGTACGTACCAAAGGAGATGCCGCACTCAGGGAATATACGGCTAAATTCGATAAAGTTGAACTTGCAAACTTTGAAGTTAGCGAGGAGGAGTTTGAAAAGGCTCTTTCCGATATAAGTCCAAAACTTCTGGATCACCTTAAATCCGCAGCTGATAACATACGGACTTTCCATGAGGCTCAGCTTCCGGAAGCCACCTGGTTCATGGAACTCAAACCAGGAATCGTTCTAGGCCAAAAGGCAACGCCCCTAGAAAGTGTGGGTGCTTATGCTCCTGGAGGGCGAGCCTCCTATCCGTCAACTGTACTCATGACTGTAATTCCTGCCAGGGTTGCAGGAGTGGAGAAGGTTATAGTTTGTACTCCCCCGAGGCCGGACGGTTCCGTGCACCCGCTTACGCTTGCTGCCGCAAAGGTTGCAGGAGCGGATAAAGTCTTCAAACTCGGCGGCGTGCAGGCAATAGGAGCAATGGCTTATGGAACTGAAACGGTTCCTAAGGTGGATAAAATCGTAGGACCTGGAAATGTTTTTGTCACATCTGCCAAAATGCAGATCAGGGATGTTGCAGAAATTGATTTTCCGGCAGGCCCAAGCGAGGTGCTTATTATTGCAGATGAGTCGGCAGATGCTGTTATGGCCGCATCAGATATTATAGCGCAGGCCGAACATGATCCAAATGCAGTCTCGGTACTCATTACAGGTTCGGACACGCTTGCAGAAGCTGTAAAAAGAGAGGTGCTTGTTCAGGCTGAACAGACTGCAAGAAGCAGTATTGTAAAGGTTTCTCTTGAAAATGCCGCAATTCTTACTGCAGATTCCCTGGAACAATGTATTGGCTTTAGCAACAAATTTGCTCCCGAACACCTTGAAATTATGGTATCGAATCCGGATTTCGTGCTTGACAGAATTAAAAATGCGGGTTCGATTTTTATAGGAAACTATGCTCCTGTGCCTGTCGGAGATTATGCTTCAGGGACCAATCACGTGCTTCCCACGGCCGGATACGCCAGAGTTTACTCAGGTTTGAATATTAATCATTTTATTAAATATTCTAGTATTCAGAAAATCAGCAAGAGTGGGCTTGAAAGTCTGAAAGAAACTATAATCGCATTAGCCGAGGAGGAGGGCTTACAGGCACATGCTGATGCTATTAGAACTCGTTTTGGGTATAAACCCTCTAAATAATATTTTGGCTAATCGATATGTATATAAAATGTAAACGCGTAAACAAAATTTGGTTTTTAAATAAATGAAAATTTAATTCTTAAAATAAAGAGTGTGGGGATGCATATGAAAATCAGAGTAGTTAGTTCACGGGAGGAAATTCCTACCCTGAATCCGAACGAGAAGGTTATCCACCTTGCTTTTAGACCATCTAACAAGGACGTATTCATGCTTGCAGAAACATGCCCGAAAATTGAAGCGATACAGCTTCCTAAATCTTACAGAAGGACTGTTTCCAAATCAATTGAAATGTTTCTGGAAATGCAAAAGGTTCAGCTTCTAGAAGGGGATGTATGGGGACACAGGAAAGACATAAATGAATATTATAATGTCTCTCAGAATGTCTTGGAAAAAATTCAGGAATTGAAAGCTGACCGCTTCACCAATGAAGTTATTGCCGAAAAGCTCTCGAGAGAAAGTAAATTAAACTCGGATATGATCCTTTACATTCTGAGCAAAAGAACTGTGGAGTAACCTGTTAATTCTTTCGCCATCTTCTAGGATATAGGATAGATCATTTTTCAGGCTATCGCCTGTGAGGATGGCGAACAGGAATAAACGTACAGCCCTCAAACAAGAATAAATGGGCAGATCTTCAAACAGGAGTATATAAAATCTTTAATAGGGATCTGGAAGTCGTCTAAAAATTTTCCTTAAAATTCGAATCCTTCTTCTAAGGATGGAATTCCACATTGGAATTTCCATCTCATGTATACTTTTCTATGTTTTCTGAACTTTTGTAGTCTCAAGAGCAAATGTCTCGCTTTTGTTAGAAGGTCGGATCTCTACTCTTTGCTATGTCTCTACCTTAATCTTCCATCCTTTAATTTTTTCCCTATCTTTCACGCCTTATTTTCCAGTCACATCTTTTATCAAGTTATTTTACTTTTTAAATTGTTTCTTATCCAAACATTCTCTTTTATTTGAGCAAAACATTCCAAAATAGTTTGCAAAACACAATTTTTATATTTAGTAGGAAGGATTAAACTAATTTATAAACATTTGAGG
>JAMXLQ010000220.1 GCA_024280975.1 Methanosarcina sp. | reverse complement strand
TAAATGAAATATATGCTTTGATAGACAATTCTGCAAGAAGAATGGGCACTCTTGACATTCCAGTAGAATTCGGATATGGTACTTATTTTAAGGCGGATGTTCCACTAAGTCCAGATGTAATGGATCTTTCTGAATCAAAAATACATTTTATCGAAGAATATATGAAACAAAAGCATAAACCTATCTACAAAAGTGAAGATATTGCAAATTATGGAACTATTCCTCTGTTTAAAGACGAGAATGAGTACGATGTGTGGGCGAATAAATTGGATTTGATTTATGAGCGCGTTGGTAAAAAAATAGATGCGTATATGGATAAAGGTCAGCTTAGATCATTTGGATTAGAGTTGACTAGGCTGCAAGTTGGGATTCCCGAAAATTTATCCAGTGAAGAAAAGATAACTATTTCTAAAGAAATTTATCCGATAATTGATGGAGAAGCAAGAAAACTAAATGTGACCGATGTCCCTGTTGCTTTTCAAAGTGTGGGAAACTATACTGATGTAATCGCAAACTCAAATGGAAATTTAACCACGAACTCAAATGGAAACAAAACGAGTAAAAATAACTCTATTCCAGGTTTTGGATCATTGGGAGGCTTGGCCTGCCTGTATGGAGGGTGGAGGCTCAGGAAAAAGTAATATAGAACTGATAGAACTGAGTTCATATTTCTGAGAAATAATAATTTTGGGATAAAACAAATCACTTTTGAATCTGTGAAATTATTTCAGGATATAACATTTTCTCCCATACAATTTGAAGAGAATGCCCTTTTATAAACCTTTTTTATTATTTCCTGCTTCATTATTCAAGACTTTAAGGTAAAGACGCATAATTTTCATTCTTTCTTCGGCAATCTTTTTCGCGGTATTGGTATTCAACTTCTCAGGAATTGTGAAAGGTTTATACTGCATATATTCGTTAAAGCCTTCAATAGGATCTTCAATATACACGGTTCTTTTTGAACTCCCCTTATCCATTCCTGTTGTATATTTTAACATCCTGAGAGCCCCCATAGAAAGAACAGCTCTGAAGATCCCTACTGCTCCAAGGGCGTCAAGCCGATCGGCATCCTGCAAAATTCGGGCTTCAAGGGTTTCCGGGCTTTCCCCTGCACTGAAGCGATGCGTCCGAATACAGCCTGTAACGACTTCAATAACCTCCTTTTCAAGCCCTGTTTTCGAAAGAAACTCTAACGCGATTTCCGCGCTATATACTGCATGATCTCCGCCTTCTTCGTGTTCCTTAATAACGCCGACATCGTGAAGAAGGGCTGCAAGCTGAAGTACAAGAGGATCTCCCCCTTCTTCTTTCTGAATTTCCAGGCAGAGGGCTTCTACTCGGGTTATATGGGAAATATCGTGGGAACTAGGCTCGCCTTCAAGAAAGGTAGCTACAAATTCCCTTGTTTTTTCTATCAGGTCCATATCAAGCATTCCAATTCAAAGGTAGCTACAAATTCCCTTATTTTCTCAGATCCATGTTCAGTATTCCAATTCTACAGTCATGGTTTTAAGATGTTCCTGGATTTCAGAAATCGCCTCGGAAAGGGCTCTTTTGTTATCATAAGTTGTGATTAATTTTACAAGCTCTTCTTCTCTCTCCTTTTTCAATTCTACTCCGAGCTTGATCATGTTTTCGAGCGCTCGAGTAAGATTGTCAACTATTGAGATTGTAGCCATCCTTGAAGTCCGTGAAAGAGGATTCAGATCAATAGTTATAACAGTCTTTCCCATCTCTACAAGTTTTTCACATCGGTCTCCGTCTTCAAGTGGGACGAGTATCACATCTGCGGAATAAATCCCTCGGCTTTCTACCAGCCGTCTATCATGAGAGAGTTCAAGGCTCGCATCCGGATTTTTTCCGAGCACCTCAGACGCTCCGTTAGCTTTGAGTTGTTCTATTATAAGGTGTACCCTAGTTTCGGTTCTGTGGAAGAGATTTACCTCGAGCTTTGCCCCTGTAACGTCTGCAAGAGCGACAACTTTTTCAGGAGCCAGGGCTGCGACATTGCCGTTTACGGAAATCACAGGGTTCTTTGCCAGAAGCAGGGCAGCAACTGCAGCTCTTTCAGCATACAGGGCAGACTTTGTGCTTCGCTCACCTATAAGATAATCAAAGCTTTCTCCTCTGCCCTGAGAAATCAGTCCCTGAATGCTTGTAATTCCCATTTTTACGCCGGCTACAACCTTTTCACGGGCTAGCAGGGACTCATATCTTGGGTGGTCTTTGGGTATCTCGGTCATATCGGTCGCTCACCTTTTTTAATTTACTTTCCAGTACCTTTTTTATTATTACCTAAATCCGTAGATGAATTCTATAACTTTTAATACAATTGCCTTATTAATTTAGAGCACTCAGATAAAACACTAAGATGAATACTCTGAATTATATATTACTATTTGATTCTAATTTCTATTTCTACTCTCTTTAAGCTATAGGGGAATTAATTACGTAGCAATCTTCTGCAAGTATTTTTTTATTTTCCTGGTCCGTTAATAAAATGCTCTGTCCTGGACTTCCTCATTCATTAATTTTGGCACACAGGTACTTATGCCGTACTCCAGTACCTGCCCAAATTCCTGAAGGGCTTCATAGAGAGCGAATTCCTGAGAGTTAGGAGCAATCGCAAAAACTGTATCTCCAAGCATTGCCTGGGAGGCTAGTCCTCCGCATGCGTTTGCAGCTTCTATCACATCTTTTGCCCTGCTGCTCATAAGGCCGGTCTTACTGGCAAACGCTTTTGCCTGTTGCATGAAATTTTCAAGAGTGGGTTTTTTAAGCAGCTCGGACATGGCTACTTTTCCTGCACTGTTAATTCTTGCGGCCGCAGCTTCATCCCTCAAGACCGAACCCGTAGAAATCTCACCAAGTACAATACAAAAAACTCTGGCTTCAGGAGCCGGAATTCTGTCCACAAGCCCAAACTCGGGTCCACCAGGCTGTAGCCTGATTACTACTCCACCATTGGATTGGGCAGCAATATCCCCAAGTCCGCTACAGTTGACAACTTCAGCTACGTGGGCATATTCAGTCAGGTTTCTTC
>JAMXLQ010000219.1 GCA_024280975.1 Methanosarcina sp. | reverse complement strand
ATAAAGAAGCCATAAAGGCAATGATTCAGAAAATTCTGGAAGGCGAAAGAATATTTTTGATGGGAGCTGGAAGGTCCGGACTTGTTGCCAAAGCTTTTGCAATGAGACTTATGCACCTTGGGTTCAGTGTGTATGTAGTCGGCGAAACTACAACTCCTGCTGTTCGGCCGCAGGATGTGGTAATTGCCATTTCAGGATCAGGAGAAACCCATTCTATAGCAGACCTCGGAAAAATAGTAAAAGATATCGGTTCAACTCTCATAACGGTTACTTCTAAAAAGGAGTCTACACTTGGTAGAACCTCGGACATTGCTATGATCCTTCCGAGCAAGACTAAAAACGACCTTGATGCAGGCGGCTTCCTTGAAAGAAATATGCGGGGAGATTACAAAAACGTGCCTCCTCTGGGCACATCTTTCGAGATTACATCGCTTATTTTTCTTGATTCAATAATCGCTCAACTGATTACGCTTATAGGTGTATCGGAAGCCGAGCTTAAAGCAAGACATACGAACATCGAATAAAGGCCTGAAAATTGCCAGAAAGCAGGGGTATATTCAGAACAGTTATTTGCAGGGATGCAGAAGGGCTCAATATGAAGGGAATAAGATTTTCAGAGAATGTTGCCAGGATAGATATATCTGGAATTAGAAAGATTTTCGAAGCTGCAGGGCAGGACGCAATCAACCTTGGGCTCGGGCAACCGGATTTTGATACCCCGGAACATATCAAAACGGCAGCAATAAAAGCCATAAACGAGGGGTTTACGGGTTATACCGTGGGTACAGGAATTCCGGAATTAAGAGAAGCCCTGAGTTGCAAGTTCAAGGAAGAAAATAAATTTTCGGTTTCTGCAGAGGAGATAATTGTT
The DNA here is from genome assembly GCA_024280975.1 of Methanosarcina sp. Taxonomy (GTDB): domain Archaea; phylum Halobacteriota; class Methanosarcinia; order Methanosarcinales; family Methanosarcinaceae; genus Methanosarcina. Next base: position 7,994 of record JAMXLQ010000219.1, on the reverse strand, counting down.
ACCTCCGGAGCATCGGAAGCTCTTGCCATTGCTCTTGCAGCCCTTCTTAACCATGGGGACGAAGTCCTTATCTCAAATCCTGGCTTCGTTTCTTATAATGCACTGACTGGGATCCTAAGCGGCAAAGCTGTAAGTGTCCCTCTTGCCGAAGACCTTACTATGAAGCCTGAAGCCGTGCTTGAGAGAATTACCCCGAAAACCCGAGCCATTATCCTCAATTCCCCTTCAAATCCCACGGGTTCAGTCGCAAGCAGGGCAGATATAAAAGCCCTGGCCGAGATTGCAGACGACCATAATATAACTATTATTTCAGACGAAGTCTACGAGTACTTTATCTACGAAGGGGAGCATGTAAGCCCTGCCAGCTACTCGGACAATGTAATTACTGTAAACGCTACTTCAAAGAGCTACGCCATGACCGGCTGGAGGCTTGGGTACGTGGCAGCCAGAAAAGATTACATCGATCAGATGCTCAAGGTGCACCAGTATATTCAGGCCTGCGCCAACTCAATTGCTCAGAAAGCTGCTTATGCCGCAGTAACAGGACCTAAAGATACTGTCACTGAGATGCGTGAGGAGTTTAGAAAGCGCAGGGAAGTGCTCATAAAAGGGCTGAATGAGCTCGGAATGGAATGCCTTCCTCCGAAAGGTGCTTTCTATGCCTTCCCGAAAGTCTCAAATTCCGCAGAAGTTGCCTCGAAATTGATCTCAAATGGCATTATTGTCACTCCTGGCACAGCCTTCGGAAGCGAGGGTGACGGCCACATTAGAATATCCTACGCAGCTTCAATGAAAGATATCGAAAGAGCCTTGAGCATCATGGAAAAAGTACTCTGAAAAGTACTCAAAACATTACTCTAGCAAAGACCTGAGAAAGTATTCAGAGAGTGTATTCTAATAAAATAATTTGAGAAAACACTCTAAAAAGTGTTGAGAGAGTGATCCGAAAAAAAATATTTGAAAATCTCTGCGAAAGGAGCACTTTTCTCTGCTTTTTCTTGCTATATGTCTCTTTTTCCTCTTTTACTTTTTTAATCCTTTATTTCTCTTTTTCGCTACATATTCTCTTAACTTCAGTTACTAAAAGGGGCGTTGAGAACTAATCACTTTGTTTTACGCTCAGTCTTCACACAATTTCCTACGTGTGAGAAAAGCTGCAGTTGTTATCTTAGTAAGTGACAATATAAAACCCTGAAATAATTATTGAACTGAGATGCTTTCTTGAAATAAACCGTTATATATTATATGCTGGATCTGCGGTATGATATCCTTTTTGTTATTCGAATCTGCTCATTACCAGTCAATCTGTTGTTCGTGCTGGAGCTATTGAGATTTAAGCCGTATTCCTCATTATTTGAGGGATTTTGCTGTCTGGCCTATCGTTGTTTGATTCTGGGTTGATCCCAAAACTCAAAATTTGATTCTTAATTCATATATCAGGATAATTTCTCAAGTCTTGATCCTAAAAAATAGTTCTGTAAGCTGTTAATTATTGAAAAGAAGTGGTTTTTGGGATGATTTATTAGTATTTTCGATCATTTCTACAGTTACATTTTTAATTTTTAATAGAAAAAGGTAGGCAAAGCAGATCGGATTAATCAAGAGTTTTCTAATCATTGCTTGCGAAAATACGTTTTAAATAAATAAAAGGAAGGTTTACTTCCTTTCTCTTATAATTCAACAATCCTTTTCTTGGATTAGATCAGTTTTTCCTGTAACTTTTTACTTGTTCCTTTCTCTAGCATATGCAATAAGCGCGTCTTTAACCCCATACTTGAACGCAACCACGATTGCAATTCCCCATGCAAGTGGCCCGAAGAACAGGTAAAGGATACTGGTGTTAACAAGCATCGTATCTAGTGCCACCAGAATCACAATAAGGAATAGAAAACCTCTCAGGAGAGGAAGAATAATTTCTGTTCCTTCTATATTCATATCCCTGACCGTACTTGTAAGGTAATCCATCACTATATCGATAGAAAGGATTCCTATTATCAGGATCAGAATACCTGTAAAAAGTCGGGGTAAATACTCAGTAATACTTATTAGCAACTGGGTAAGCATGGTCAACTGCAAGATATTCGATGCGGTTGTAAGAAATATCAGATATCCGAACAGCTTGATCAGTCCAGAAATAATTCCTGAGGATGTCAGTCCTCCTGTTCTGACCGAAGCTCCAAAAGGCATCCTTTCGAATTTCTCGTCTACTCCGATTGAAACAAGCAGATTTTTTACCAGATCTCCAATGAAGTCCACAATCAAGAAGCCTATAAGCAGTACAATGAATGCAGAGATCACAAGTGGGATGTAGAATATTATCAGGTTAATGAAATTATTTACTGCTTGGATATTCAAAATATTAAGGATAATTAAGGCAAAGATAATGTAAACTAGCCATCTAATAGCTGCATCAAAAAAGCCAACCGTACTCATTTGTCCTCTTCTTATCATTCCACCTATTATGGTTTTGTCAACAAGATCATCAAGTCCTATTTTATCCAGTATCCTTGCCCCTACCTTCCCAAGAAATGTTCCAAGGATTTTCCCTATAATGATAAGAAGAATTATTGCTACTAATGTCGGAATGAATGCTATAAATTGGTTAAGCATGCTGTATACACTATTCATAACTTGATCTTCAACCACATTAATCACCCCTATATTTGATCACAAAACTGACGATCTTTCCAAATTCCCCAATTTTTGGAAAAATTTAATTATATATTTAATATATTATTCTATTAAATATATAATACATATATTTATCTGCAAACATATAAAAAACTTATTTTAAATTGAAAACTCAATATGTTGAAAAAATTCCAAACTATTTCAAGTGCTTAATAAGGATATTCGGATAAAATGTCATGCACAGGCTTAAATCAGTGGAGTTATAATTACTGAATAACTTATTTTTACTAGAAGGTGAGGCAGAGAAACAAGCATGGAGACTTTTGAGAGAAGAGGATCGAAAACCGGGCTTGCACCTGGAACGCTTGTTCACGTAGGAGAGAAAAAGGCCGAAAAGGTAGTAATCCGGATTCTGGCCTATAACAGTGAAAAACTTATAGAAAAAGAGCTGGAGACAATCGAGGAGTGCCTTGAGTTTAAGGGTCTGCCCGATATCAATTTATGGATAAATGTGGATGGGTTGGATAGGGTAGATATTATAGAAAAGCTCGGGGGCTATTTCAATATTCATCCCCTTACCCTTGAAGATGTGCTCAATACAGGGCAGCGGCCTAAGACTGAGGATTACGACTCATATATTTATACGGTTTTAAAAATGATGCTTCTTGATAAAGAAAAGGAAGAAATTTCTATAGATCAGGTAAGCATTATTATAGGCTTCAATTATCTTCTCTCTTTTCAGGAAAGGCAGGGAGATGTTTTTGACCCCGTGAGAGGAAGATTTGAAAATCCGGCTTCCCGCTTGCGGAAAAGTGGGGTTGATTATCTTGCCTATAGCCTTATTGACGCTGTGGTTGATAATTACTTTTTAATTCTTGAACATTTCGGAGACGAAATCGAGTACCTTGAAGAAGGGCTAGTACTACAACCAAGGCCTGAAACCCTCACGACTATCCAGAAGTATAAAAGGGATATGATCACCCTTAGAAAAGCCGTCTGGCCTCTTAGGGAGCTGATAAATGGTTTGCAGAGGGTTGAATCAGATCTTATTAGAGAGAGTACCAGCATTTATCTGAGAGATGTTTATGATCATACTATCCAAGTAATTGATTCAGTTGAAGAGTTACGGGATATTTTGTCTTCAATGGTTGATATCTATCTTTCAAGTGTGAGCTACAGAATGAATGACGTTATGAAAGTCCTGACAGTCATAGCAACGATTTTCATTCCTCTTACTTTCATAGTAGGCGTTTATGGAATGAACTTTGAAAACATGCCTGAGCTCAAATGGCGTTGGGGATATCCTGTAGTAATGCTTGGAATAACTTTAATAGCGATCAGTATGTTCGTGTATTTTAAGAAAAGAGGATGGGTTTGACTTCTTTTTTCCTTATTACTTTTCTTTTGATATTTTTTCCTCTTTTGTCAGCTTTCCCATCAATTTTTTGTCTTCTCTCCTGATTTCATTCTGTTCTTCCTCTTATTCAGAAGATGTTTGGATGGGAAAATTTTTTATAATGCATATCATCTATATTAAGAAATTTGAATAGTTATCTTATAAGCCTCAGTCTCAGGATATTATGTACGGCTATTATGATCCCCCTTTTTCAGTAGAGCAGGAAGGAATTGCTATTTCCGTGGAAAAAGTAGGAGAGCAGTGGGTGTATAGAAGGACACTCGGAACAGATAGTGTCGAGAAAATTATTCTTGGAGGTGGAAAGCGCTTTATTATAAATCCAGTAGAGCCTTTAAACACTCCTAAAGAAATTACCCCAAACTTACTGATAGAATTTGAGAAAACTCTGTTACTTTCGGGGGGAGCAAAAAGGAAGATTTTTCTGAAATTTCCAATAGAGATAGGTGTTTTCATTGCGGATAAGGGAGACAAAAATCTCCAGCTTCTGGATGTGCTGAGCCTGGCGAGGCAGAAATTTACTCTTTATGGGGAGGTTTCAAATGGAGTTATCTGCAAGCACTGGAAAAGCCAGATATACTCAATTTCTCCTTCCCCTAACCCTCTACAGGAGGGGGTTATGGAACTGACTCTTCGAAATGCTTCCTCTGATTGGGCATCTATCTCAAAGGCAGTTTTTAGTGCATATGGTATGAAACTTTACTATGCAGGTGATGTTTTTATGCGAGCGCGTATGGATATCCTCAACAGGAACACGGCTGAAACAGGGTTTGAGGTGCAGCATATTAGTGGAGAGCTAAAAAGCAGTCCTCTGAAGGACTTTAAAGCCAGGAAAGAGGCTTTTGGGGTCTACAGTCTTCAGAAGCTTGGTCTTGTACCCCTCAAATTTTACATGGGGTGGGGATTTTGATCACATATATCGATTTTCTTGACATTGGCCTGCCTACCTCAAGTGGTACCGTAACTCTGGGATCTGTATTAAAGTTTATATTCATTCTTTCTTTTTCAACCATTCTTGCCAAAATTATCTCCATTTATCTGCGCAGGTCCCTCAAAAATAGAGTCAGTAAGGATATGGGTGAGACTATCATCAAACTCCTTTACTATGGCATACTAACTATTGTATTTCTTTCTAATTTGCATTTAATAGGAATTAATCCTTCAGGATTCCTGCTGGCAGGAGGGGTTGCAGGTATTATTCTTGGTTTTGCAAGCCAGAACATTGTGGGAAATCTAGTATCAGGTGTTTTCCTAATGATCGAAAGGCCTATAAAAATAGGGGATCAAGTTCAAATCAACGATGTATCGGGTTATGTTACTGATATTCGCATAATTTCTACCCATATAAGAACCTTTGAAGGGCTTCTTGTCCGTATCCCCAATCAACAGGTCTTTACAACAAATATCACAAATATAGTAGGGCATCCTGTCCGAAGGTTTGAATACACAATCAGAATCCGTTACAGTGATGATGCCAATGCCGCAATCTTTCTTATCAAAGATCTTATCGACAAAGAACCCTTTGCTCTCTTAAACCCCTCTCCGTCGGTTTTCGTAAATGACCTTGCAGACAGTTCGGTAAACATTAATGTCAGGATCTGGGCGCCTGTGAATGAGTGGTTTGGTATAAAAACCAGAATTCTATGGAATATAAAACAGACCCTTGAAGAAAACGGAATAGAAATTCCTTTACCTCAGCGCATAGTTCGCATTCAGACCGATTCAAAAAAAGTTCCTGAGGAACTGATGCCAGGAAAAGAAATCGAGAGTGTAATAAATTATGAGGAAAGGGTTTTAGCCTGAGTAGATCTGTTATATAGACAAGTCTATCCTAAATATTTTTATTTTTATATGAGATAGATATTACTTTTTCATAAAAATAACTAAATTCATGTAATAATAAAATCGTATGATCAATGAAACCCTATGATCAATGAAATAAAACCAATGAAACTAACTCCAGTAAAAGAATATAAGTGGGTACTTTGATATCATATTGGGGAACGGTCTTATGGAACTGAAATCTGTTAAAGGGCTCACAGCCTCAAGGATGTTTAAAAGGCCTCTCTTTCTCGGAGCACTACTATCTCTTGCAGTTTTTCCAGAAGACAGGGATTCTGGAAAGGTAGAGAGTTCTTCTGAAAGCACAGGCAATGAGTATAATTCTTATGAGCTTAATTCCGAAAAGGTTACAGCAGAATGGAATGATTCATATCTTTTCAGCAGCAGGGAAGATGCTTTGAAAGAGCTCGAGAATTTAAAAAAGAGACCAGAGGAGATAAAAGAGAAATTCCGTCCGAAATTTGAAAAGCTGTCAGGGGCTACTTTACTTGAGTACCTGGAAGCTGAGGAGGCTTATTCAAAATCGCTTGAGGTCCTGTATACTTATGCATATACTCAGCTCAGTAAAAACGTGAATGAATCGTTTCTTATTTCTCTGCTTGGAAGTGTTCAGGACCTTCTTACCGAATACAAGAAAGCGAGAAGCTTTGCAACCGTAAAATTGACCTCGTTCGGTAAGGAGGAATGGGACAGACTCTTTTCCGAAGAATCCAAACTCGAGGTTTATGGGGCTTATCTTGAAGCTAACTATATGAGGTTTGCAGAGCACAGGCCAATGAATGAGTCTCAAGCTGCGTATCTTGCAGAACTCGAAAACCAGCGTATGAAACTGGAGACTGAGGCGCTTTCCGAAATCACGAATAAAGTCACAAAGGCAGGAGAGATAACGCTTGAGAACGGAGAGAAATTTTCCGTCAATTCCCAGTCCTATAATACCCTACTTTCAACAGACCCAAGCCGGGAAAACAGGAAAAAATGTTATGACAAGAGGTTCTACCACCTGATTAACGAATCCGATTCCATGGCATCCCTCTATTCCAGAAAAGCCCAGATTGACGACCTTGTTGCCAGAGAGTTGAACTATACGGATTTCTATGATTACAGTCTGTATAACCTCTATCTCACTCATGATCAGATTGAGAACATGAATGTGGTCTTCAAGCAAAGGAAAGAGGTATTTGAAGATTACAATGAGTTCAGAAGAAAGAAGCTCGGACTTGACGTGCTCAAACCATATGACCTTATGCTACAGCTGACGGATCAACCTGGCAAGAAGTACGCTTACATAGATGCCTTGCATGAGATTCTGAAATCCTATTCCGGGATGAACCCCAATTTCAAGGAAATCTTTTTTAAGATGGTAACTGGCAGTTTCATAGATGTGTACCCAGACCCCGAACATGGAAAACAGCCAGGTGGATATTGTACCGATTCCTGTGCCCTGAAAGCTCCACCTCTGATCTTTATGAACTATGACGGCCTTATAAGAGACCAGAAAACTTTAACCCACGAGCTCGGACATGCCGTTAATTTCTACCTCATGAGCAACTCCGTGGACTATCTTTACTGCTCGGGTACGATCTATGAAATGGAAATTCCTTCCACTTTCAACGAAGAGCTCCTTGTTGATTACGTTGTCGAAAATTCCGACAGGAATACTGCAGTTGCCGTACTCTCCCAGCAGATTGACGATTACCAAAATTTTTTTACCAGGCAGCCCTTGATCACGGAATTTGAATATAAAGCACATCGGCTCTGCGCAGAAAAAGAAACGGTAAGCGGAGCGGAACTAAACGCTATCTGGACAGACCTATCTAAAGAGTACAGGAGCCGCTCAGTTGAGTATTACACTGAAGATTCCGCAGAATGGACTTACATCAACCACATCTATCTGACAAGCAACTACTATACCTTCAACTACGCGGTTTCCAAGGCAATAACTCTCGCTCTCTTCAAACAGTACAGGGAAGACCCCGAAATTTTCAACAAAAACTACATTGCCTATCTTTCGGCAGGCTCAACAATGCCTCCTGAGGAAAAACTCAAAAAATACTTAGCGATCAAAATTGATAGAAAGCTCTTTGAAGATGCAATAGATGTTGTTGAG
>JAMXLQ010000218.1 GCA_024280975.1 Methanosarcina sp. | reverse complement strand
TCTCTACCGCATGAAACAATAGTCTCTTCGGCTTCGCACCCGTAATCAAGAAGGGTATGATCTATAACCGAAAGCACTTTAGCGCCTGTCAGTATTTCTCCTGAATGATAGAGAAAGCCTCCCCTTTCTTCTGCTTCGGCTATCAAGGCTATTGCGGCTTCCATAGCTTTTTCTCCAGCCATTTGGGCGTACTTTATGGCTTCAATCTCTTCCGGCCTTTTTAAGCTCCTGAGTTTTCTGAATGGGCTTTTTATTGGCACTACGGAAAAGCCTGCCTCCTTGAGGAAATTTGAGTCGAATATCGGAAAATCGTAAGGAACTGCTACTTTCTTAATTCCTTCTCCTGCAAGCAGCTCGGATATGCAGGCGGCATAGGCAATGGAAGGGTCTTTCTTTTCCTTCATCTTTTCCCTGTAGCCTAAGTCCTGCAACGTTTTTATCGTAGGAACCCTTGACTCGATTTCGGCTCTTCCTTTTTCCATATCCGAGATAAGAAGTACCTCTTTTCCTGCTCCTGTTTGCAGGTATGCAAAATCATCAGAAGCCAGGAAGCGAGTCACGTAATAAATATCTGAATTGTGAAGATTCCCTGTCATAAGGTACGCATCAGTTCCTGCTTCCTCAAGGGCCTGTTTTATACTGAATTCTGGTTCTGTCATGCAAGGTAATCTGGTTTTGTGCATATAGGTCTTATTGTCAAGCCTTTTTTCCATCTATTTTTAACATTTCTTCATCCAGTTTATGATTCAAAATTAAAAGTTCCTCAAGCAACTCAAAATAGCTGTTAAGAGAAGCTGTCATTTCATCCGAAAATCGGAGAAAACACGCATATTTTCTCCTCCCCAGTTCATTCACCCAAGCTTTATTTTCAGGCTCTCCTTCCTCCAGTTTCCAGAAAATTTCAGTGGTACAGCCAAGGATTATTCGAACGCTTGAGGTCAACTCCCTTCGAATTTTTTCCTTTTGAAACTCGATGTAATCCCTAGAGATGCCAGGCTGAAACCGTGCGCATCTGTGAATCCAATAATTGTCACGGTTGAGATTAGTTTCGACGATATCTGAAATTTTTAGGGATAGATCTATAAGGTCTGACTTTGATCCATCGGGTTTTTTGAGCTCAGACTTTAAATTTTCAGGAAAAAATGAACTTTCTGGAGAAAATACGGGCATTTCAATTTCTCTTTGAATCCATTCAGAGATGAACTGTTTTGTAGCTTCAACAAAAATATCAGCTTCAATTTCCATTTTTTCCCTGGTAGCTTCCAATCTCTTCAGTATGTCGTTAATTTTTTGAAGAGAATTCTCCCAGATATCGGATTCTATATTCATTCTTAGGCCCTCCTTCTGGTCCCGTTTTTAACTTTTAATGCGCTTATCTATTACATAATTTCTTTTTCTATCCGTTCTCAGGCTTAGAGTGTGTCTTAAAATTCAAATTTATCTCACAATTGGGATGGGGTTCATGCATTTAAATAAAGAATTGTAAAGTCTATCTGAAGTATTTATTATAATTCAAAATGTACTCGCTTTTTAGAAAAATTAATGGTCTTTTTCTAAATGAGTTTCATAATTATCAAATTGTAGAATTGATTTGAATTTTAAGACACGCTCTTAGACCTACCAGGTCTCTCATAGAGGACGCGTTAAATTAGCCAAAAAGCATGCAATATGGAGAATTTACACCGATATCTATGAAACTATAAAAAATGATACAACGTCTGGCTAAGAGTTAGAAAAAAATCATTAAATTGTTCTAATTTGAAAAATGTTTAATGATGGTGGAGTTTTTAAAGTGAATTTATTAGGTACTCACAACGGAGATGGCTTAGTTTTTGGAATATACCCGGGCAGTGGCGTTGGAATCGATCCCTCGTTTAGTGAGGGTGTTCTTGGATCTGGCATAATTTCAGGTCCGGCTGACAATCCAGAATGCATAAAAGAAGCTTTGGATCGGCTCCAGTTTAAAGGGCATCCGTTTTTGGTACGCGGCTACCTTCATTATGTCGGATCGGGAAAAAGACCAAATGTCACTCCGGCATCTATGACTCAGTACATTTCAGAATCCAAGCAGAGAAAGCTCGATTTGGCTGTTTGTTATGGTACTAATGAAAATAACATGAGCAACTGGACAAACTTCCTGCGCGATATCATACATGAGTATGGTTCTTCGCTCGCAAAACTCCAGGTTACTGAGGAACCGAACAATCCTAATGCTGCGAATGGGGGTGATGGAAGTTTTCTGAACGTCCGAAGAGCTATAATCGAAGGCATCATTACCGCTAAAGATGAGGTCCGGAAATCAGGGTATCATATTCAGGTTGGCTTTAACGCAGTCCCCTCGTTTAATCCTGCTGACGATTTTTGGGCGGAAATTGCCTCATTAAGCTCAAGTAACCCTTCATTCTTGGAAGCCTTAGATTATGTCGGCTTAGATTTTTACCCTGGTGTATTCAGACCCCTTCCTCCAAATGTAAATCTTAAAGACGCGGTAGCAGGGGTGCTCATACATTTTAGAACGGTGAACCTGGCAACCGGAAGAATACCTCCTTCAGTCCCCATCCATATTACCGAGAATGGTTGCCCTACAAGCCCAACACGTTCCTATGAACTGCAAGCCACCACCATAGAAGAAGTAATACGCACAATTTACCAGAAAAGGACCGAACTTAACATAACTCATTATGAATTCCATGGTCTACACGATGCAGACAGCTCCAAACCCGACTTACAATTTGGTCTACTACGCGACGACTACAGTTCAAAGCCAGCCTTTGAAACATTTCATAAAATAATAACGGAACTAACAAAATGATTTTAATTATGGTAGGGTCAGGTTAATTCAGAGCGTGTCTTAAAATTAGTCTTGGTTCTATAATTTTTAGATAGGACTTACGCTTTTAGCTGAAGAATGAAGTGCAAAATACATGTAATAAAGTGCTATCCAACAAGGTCATTGGTAGATGAGTCTCGGAAAAATTTACGGTCTGAACTTGAAGTTAACACTATATTACTCAATTGTGAAAATAGTTTTGGATTTTTAAGACACGCTCTTAGTTTCAAGGATTCTAAAAAGCCTTTCTAAAAAATCTAACGTAAGCAGAACAAAGAAGAAAAATGGGTTCTGTTAAATGATGTCAGAGAAAAGTTAAAGATATCCCGAATAATTAAATCAAGTTAAAAAAAGCAAAAATAGAGACGGGAAAAGTTATGTAAGAGAGTAAAAGTAGAGTTAAAGTAAAGCTAGTAGTTAGGACTAGAAAAACTATCTAGCGTTAATTTGTATTCGTCTTTGGAATAGAATAGAAGAAGTTAATAATTCAAAAAAATAAAGCGCCCGGACCGGGATTCGAACCCGAGTCGGAGCCTCGACAGGGCTCCATGATAGGCCTCTACACTATCCGGACACTTGGTCTCTTTTGCTATTATTTTTGCCCGCGTTGCGAGCAAATCTTAAATGCATTTTTAATATATAAATGTTCCCGTTGAAACTTTTCGATTCTGGAAATTGTGATTAGGTCCCGCCTCCCAGACTCGAACCGGGGACATCGCGGTGCCTGCGCGGAAATGTACGGGGAATTTTCCCCGCACGAGCCGAACTACAGCCGCGCACTCTACCACTGAGTTAAGGCGGGACGATGAATGTCAATCCACTGCTGCACTGCTTGAGTGCACCATCTCATATATGGTGATGATATATATGTGTTTCGCTGGATACATGACATAGAGGGCATTTTTAGAAAATTAGTAAATATGTCAGCTTGTGTCACAACATTGGCATATAAAAATCAGTGTACGTATCTAGAAGAACAGCTTACGGTAGATAATAAACAATTTTTAGCAAGTACAGCAAGTTTTCAGTAAGAGAAAAGAGTTTCTTATTAAAAGTGAACAAAGATCAAAAAAAGTTTACAGAAAGGATTTGTGAAAAGAACCGGAAAGTTCTTCTCAGCAATATTACCTTGTTTAGAAAGTGTCTAATTCTCCTTTAATAACCATTTCGGTAATCTTTGTCACATTAGAAAGCCAGTCATCCATGACAACTTCGGCTTCAGCTTTGACCTTCGCAAAAGAATTACCTTCCTTAGGGATGATCTGTGCACTTGCTACGAGTGGCTGGTCGATTGGTTTTCCGATCTGGGAAAGCAGCCTGATATAAATATCCTGGACCTCTGGAACCTGCTTTACAATATCGCGGGCCATCTGGGTCGAGAGAAGGTTATAGATTTTACCAATGTGGTTAATCGGGTTCTTTCCACTGGTCGCTTCCATACTCATAGGCCTGTTTGGTGTAATCAGCCCATTGCAGCGATTTCCGCGTCCTACCGAACCATCGTCTCCCATTTCAGCTGAAGTGCCTGTAACTGTGAGGAAAATACAGCTGGTTTTTAGATTATCTCCGGTGTTGATGCAGACCTTCACATTGCGCTCAGTATATTGGGTTGCGAGTTCCTCAACATATGTCTGCATCTCTTGGGTCATGCTTATATAGCTGTCCAGGTCGTCGATATATCTTCCGATCATGCCGCTGCATATTGTAAGGGTTATGTCCTCTCCATCCCTGAGCCCCATAACTTTCATATCTTCTCCGATTGCAGGCATGCGTGACTTAAGGTCTGTGAGCAGTTGCCTTTCGGTATTATACACGAGGTTTTCAAGTTCAGAAAATGGAGCGTGCCCAACCCCAAATGAGGTATCGTTTGCAACCGGAACCCTGTCTCTTTTGAAGACATCCCTGAGGTCTGAGGACCCTGTCCCGAGTTTACAATCCATGATAACGTCTCTTTCGAGATCCATGTTTACAAGTGTATTCTTAAGGTATCGTCTGGCAGCTTGAAGAGCCACGGACTCGGTAGCAAGTTCAACTCCTTCGAACTCCTTTGTTGCCCTACCTACCAGCAGAATATATATAGGCTGCAAGATTTCTCCGCCCCCGAACTTTGGGCTGGATCTTCCGGCTACAATCTGAGTTTCATCGGTATTATGGTGGAGTACGGCTCCACATTTGCTTATGTATTCCCTGCATAGTGCGCGACTTACAGCTTCGGCCAATCCGTCTGATATGCTGTCAGGATGCCCTATCCCTTTGCGTTCTACAAGCTCTATCCTCTGCTTCTCAATCGGGGTCTGGAAGAGCTCTTCCACCTTGATATTTCGGGCCATTTGGATCCTCTTTTTTTAAAATTGGTAACAGTTTTATTATTAGATGTTGATGTTATTGGTTTACTATTTTTCGGTCAGTTATATCATCAATCTGCTATTCTTAGCACTCTGTTAAGATTAATTCCCATATCCTTATGACAGAAATAATATTATATATATGACTTGAGAGTCATTCTCTATTAGATTACTAGAATATATAATTTTTCCCCTTTCTTTATTACTAGAAGTAATATAGCATATGAAAACAGATTTTTTACCTTCGATATCAAACTTACGGATGGTCTATTGAAATTAGCTCATGATGATTGTCTCTTGAAACTAATTCATTACGAAGATCTATTTATCTATGGAGTTACCCTTCTCGAAGGAAGAACTCTATGAGAGCTTACCGTGAAGTCTATATTATACTAGAGTATTCAGGATAAACGTTTTTACTTGGATGAGCTTACCCGGAGAATTATTTCCCGGCAGATTATTTATAGAGGACATAATAGATGATTCGAATTGCAATACCCAATAAAGGGCGCCTTTACGAACCCACAATCTCTATTTTCAAAGATGCAGGGCTCCCGATCAGTGGAGGGGCCGAGAGTAGAAAACTTTTTGCAAAAACTACAGACCCTGAGATCCATATTCTCTTTGCCAGGGCCGCTGACATCCCTGAATACGTACAGGATGGAGCTGCGGATGTCGGAATTACAGGCATAGATCTGATTACGGAAAGGGGAGCAAGGGTTGAAACCCTTCTGGATTTGAAATTCGGAAAGGCTAGCCTTGTTCTGGCTGTCCTTGAGGATTCGGATTTTCAGAAAGCTCAGGATCTTGAAGGAAAAAAGATTGCAACTGAGTTTCCGGAAATTACTAATCAGTACTTCAAAAAGCTTGGAGTTAACGTGGAGGTCATAAAGGTCAGCGGGGCCTGTGAAATGACTCCACATGTGGGGATTGCGGACGCAATCGTGGATATATCAAGTTCCGGAACCACTCTGATGATAAACCATTTAAAGCCAATTGACACTGTTTTTTCATCTACAGTCTACCTGATTGCAAATAAAGAAAGCCTCAAGGCAAAGGACAAAATTTTGGATATCAAAACTGCACTGGAAAGCGTGCTCAATGCAAAGCATCGGCGTTATCTTATGATGAATGTTCCAGAATCTTCCCTCCAAGCAGTAAAAGAGGTCCTGCCAGGAATGTCAGGCCCAACGGTTATGAAGGTTGAATCCAGCAAATTGCCCGGAGAATCCATCCTTGCAGTTCATGCTGTTGTGGACGCAGACCTGATCTTTACTATTGTAAATAAGCTGAAGAAAGTTGGTGCACGGGATGTTCTTGTTGTACCCATAGAGAGAATAATGCCCTGAAAGGAAAGATCCGAAAAAAAGACTCAGGTAAGATAAAAAGAAGGGGATATCTCAAAGATGTATCGGAGATGAGACTTTGACTTTTGAAGTGATTCCTGCAGTGGATATGAGGGGTGGAAAGTGTGTTCAACTTGTGCAGGGAGTGCCTGGCAGTGAAATTGTGTCCCTTGATGATCCTGTTGAAGTTGCCCTTGACTGGGTTAGAAAAGGGGCAAAGACTCTGCATCTGGTAGACCTGGACGGAGCAATTGAAGGAGAGCGCAAAAACGCCCCTATAATCGAAAAAATAGTCAGCGAATGCCTAGAAAGAGAGGTGCAGATCCAGGTTGGGGGAGGCATTCGGAGCTTTGAAGATGCAGCTTTTCTGATTGGGCTTGGAGTTTCGAGGGTGATTCTTGGAACTGCTGCGCTTCAAAACCCGGAAATTGTAAAGCAGCTCTCTAGCGCCTTTGGAAACAAATGTGTGACCGTTGCCCTTGATGCAAAAAACGGAAAAATCTCGATCAAAGGCTGGACTGAGGAATGCGCACAAACTCCCGTAGAAATGGGCAGGAAGTTTGAAGAAATGGGTGCAGGCAGCCTTCTATTTACAAATATAGATACTGAAGGCCTTATGAAGGGAGTAAATCCTGTCCCCACAAAAGAACTTGTAGAATCTGTCAGCATTCCTGTAATCGCATCCGGAGGAGTTAGCTCTCTGCAAGACCTGCAAGTCCTGAAAGATACCGGGGCTGCAGGAGTTGTGGTAGGCAGTGCTCTTTATACAGGCAGGTTCACACTTGAAGCTGCGATTGAGATAATCCGACATCAGTGATCTGAACCTTGTTTTTGTTTTCTGGCAAAGACCTTCGACATAATTCTACTTTTTCAATTTGGGAAAAATGGAGAAGAAATTCAGGCAGCCAGATAGAAAGTATTTATAAATTTAAAGAGAATGTGATGCTCTATGAGAACAGGCAAGATGTCCAGAAAGACAAAAGAAACCGATATCCAGCTTGAACTGAACCTTGATGGCACAGGAATCGCAGATGTCAATACAGGAATCGGGTTTTTTGACCACATGCTTACTTCTTTTGCAAGACATGCAGAATTTGACCTTAAGGTACATGCGAATGGTGACCTGTA
Source organism: Methanosarcina sp. (assembly GCA_024280975.1). Classification (GTDB taxonomy): domain Archaea; phylum Halobacteriota; class Methanosarcinia; order Methanosarcinales; family Methanosarcinaceae; genus Methanosarcina. The sequence goes on along the minus strand of JAMXLQ010000218.1, from coordinate 7,209 downwards.
TGTGGACGAGCATCACCTTGTGGAAGACACAGGTATAGTTCTTGGAAAAGTTCTTGCAGATGCTCTAGGAGATATGGCAGGAATTGCCCGTTTTGGAGAAGCCAGAATTCCAATGGATGAAGCCCTTGCTGAGGTTGCCCTGGATGTAGGCGGACGCAGCTATTTTGTCCTGAAAGCCGAGTTTGTATCTCCTCAGGTTGGACAATTCAGTACCCAGCTCGTAAAACATTTCTTCGAAACGCTTGCCTCCAATGCAAAAATTACTATCCATGCTAGCGTCTATGGCGATAATGACCATCACAAGATCGAGGCTCTTTTCAAGGCTTTTGCCTATGCTATGAAACGGGCCGTAAAAATTGAAGGTAAAGAGATAAAGAGTACTAAAGGACTTCTCTAACACTCGAGTTCCGCTTCGGGAGCACGGGGCCCTTTTCGCTCACGTCGTTCGCTCAAGAGGGCTGATTTATACAACTATACTGAGGTTCGTTCAAGCAGACTAACCTTTGCTTAATGCATAATTTAGCTTATCCTATATGCTTAAGAGGCATAGCTCTTCGTTTCCTGCTGCCTCAAAGTTAAACAACCTTACTTTTTTATCCCTGGAAGTGCATCATATAAATATAATTTGGGGGAATAAAATGAAAATTTTTTATGTTTACGCACACCCAGAACCGAAATCTTTTAACGGTGCTTTAAAGGATACAGCCATTGATGCCTTGCAGGAGAAAGGGCACGAAGTGAAGCTCTCCGATCTTTATGCAATGAATTTCAATCCTGTACTCAATGCGGGAGATTTCACTGAAAGAAAAAAGCAGGATGTTTTCAACCCTTTTCTCGAAGCTATAAAAGCTGTAAAGACAGGGGCTTTTTCACCTGATATAAAAGAAGAGATGGGAAAAGTAAGATGGGCTGACCTTATAGTCTTTCAGTTTCCAATCTACTTTACTGCTATGCCTGCTATCATGAAAGGTTGGATTGACCGCGTCTTGGCTCCGGGATTCGGATTTAATCCGGTTACCAATAGTGCTTACGATACTGGACTTCTCAAAGGAAAGTCTGCAATGCTTGTTACAACTACTGGGGCTCCGAAAGAGATGTATTCTGAAGGAGGAGCACATGGAGACCTGAATAAGCACCTGGAATCGATAACCCATTGCGTTTTTGAATATATGGGGATGAAAGTGCTTCCGTCTCATATCATTTACGAAGCAAGCAGCATGTCAAAGGAAAGAGGAACTGAAGAGCTGGAGAAGTATAGAAAGACGTTGTTTGACCTTTAACTAACATATAAACCCTTAAACTTCTTTTTTCCGGAATACAAGAGTTAAAAGTAGCTCTGGATAGTTATAAAACCACCTCATAATTTCTATATCTGATTTATAAAAATTTTCATTATTGCTATTTTTATAAAAATCTTCATTGCCGTTATATATGTTCAAATATATTAGCCAAACTCCATATCAAAAGCACAGCATCTGTTTTATGCGAAATTCTCAGCTTTACAACTAGATATAAAGGATATTGAGAAAACTATAGGTTAAAGGGTGACGGAATGCAAGAGACTAGAAAACCCGGAAAAATAGAAAAATCTGAGAAAGAAAACCAGGAAATAAAAAAAGAAAAGGGGATTTTGTCTACTCTTGTCTACGAACTCAAGCGCGAATTTGGCCCTGCTCTTGAGGAAATCGGAGTAAAAGATGTCAGGATAGGGCTTGCCTATACCGGAGTCCTGCTCTCAGATGATTATGGAGGTGTTGCCTGCACTCCCCTCTATGAGCTTTCCTGCTGTCCTGCTCTGGGTTTCACGGACATATTAAAAGGTAAAACTGCGGATAAAGTGCTTGAACTTGCCCTGTCAGAAAACCCTCTTGAAACTGCAATAGGAATTGCAACCGCAAATGCTCTATTTCACATATTGCAGGGCCTTGAACCTGAGAACTTTCCAGTTTCAAATATAGATATCCTTGACCTTATAAAACCTGAAGATCGGATTGCAATGGTAGGTTATTTTGGCCCTCTCGTCCCGAAGATTTTAAAAATAACAAATAAACTCACAGTCCTTGAAAAGCGTGAAATCGAATCTCCTGAAACCCGGACCCTGCCTTCGGAAAAAGCCAGAGAAATCCTCCCTCAATCGGATGTAATAGTTATCAGTGCGACTACTCTTGCCAACAGGACTTTCGACGAACTCATTTCTCTCCGAGGTGCAGCAAGGGAAGTTATCCTGCTCGGCCCAAGCACCCCTCTTTACCCTGCCCCGTTTTTCGAGAGAGGAATTACTGCAGTAATGGGAACCCGAATTCTTGATCCTATAACTATGCTTACCGTCGTCAGCGAGGCAGGAGGGACGAAAAAACTTCACAAATACTGTGGGGAGAAGGTTGCGTTTAGAAGAAATGAACAAAAAAACGTCTGCATAAGATAAGAAAAAAGGTAGAAAAAGCCTGAAAAATCTTGGTAGATTTCTGGCTAAATAAAGCTTAAAATAACTTATAAACGCTTAATGATCAGCAACGATAGGAGTACCAAAATGACCATTTGTGAAGTAAAACCGGGAATCTGATTGGCTGTCTCATTACCAACAATCTTTTCTTTATTAGCTGATAAATTGGTATTATTACTTCCATTAACATCTGGTCCATCGACTGATGCCCCTTCTCCTACTGTTATGTGTTCGAAAACAAAAACGGCTGGCATTTCACTTATGCCTTCCTGTTTAAAGTGTTTATCTGTTACTTGATATATTTCATCAATTACTGATTCATTTGCCTTTTCTGGAGTATATTCCTCGAAACCTACTAGTAAGTATCCATTAATGTTAGTTCCAAAACTAATTATGGGTCCACCTACTTCAGCAGAGTATGGTTTAATTCCTGTAGCACTATTAGGGCGGGAAAGTGACCGACTACCATTGATAAGTAACTCTAACCATTTCTTTTTTTCTTCTTCCTGATGAATTTCAGGCATTCTTCCTCGAGTAGTTATGAACCCTGGAAGTTTCTTAGCTTCTTCAAAAACCTGAGGACCATAATCCGGCAACGTGGAGGACTCCGGTGCCCACATAAAAACCACAGGAACCTCACTTATACTTTCCTGCTGTTCACAGTAATCCTCAATTTTCTGATAAATTTCGTCAATTCTGGAGTCATTTATTTCTTCTTTATAGGCAGAGTCCAAATCAATTACTATTACTTTATTATTGGATGCAACACTTTTTATAGAGCTGTCAAATTCTGAATATGATGGTCCCATTCGGGTAAGATTTAACCAGCAATTTACAATTGAGTTTTCCCACTTCTGATCAATTGTTTCTGGTAAGGTTCCCCTGTAAGCTATGAATGAGGGATCATTTGCAAATTCCTTTATAGAAGGCTCAGAAATCTCATAATACTCGGAATTATTCAATTCGCTATTACCTGCACTTGCAGTACCGGATGATAAAAAACAAATAAGAAATATAAATATCAGCCATTTGCAAATATTCTTTCTTTTGAGCATTTTAATCAGACCCTACCAGTTACATAAATTCTAACTTCTAATGTTATCTTAGATTAATATAAAATCAAGCAACTTCGAGTTTGTGTAAAAGAAATATAAATAAGTAGGCTGAATTTTATGCTACCGGTCTCATAACTCAATTACGCGATTTCTTTAAGTAAGATAGTAGCAAAGCATAAAACAACTTTTAACTTTTTTTAATTTTGCATTTATTTGCTAAAAATCAAAATTTCAAAAATATTTTTATTTCTGCTTCAGCTATGATTTGCAAAATCCCGCCTGACAAACTATTAACTCTGCATGCAGAATAATTCCTGTAAAAATCCGATTAGAAGCTACCAAAGAACAGGCAAAAAGGTAGATAAGTTTACAATGTAAATAACGGGATTTAAATAAAGGTTTTGAAATCTTTATTTAAATGACTGGCTGCTTTAGTATGTTATTTTGTCAATCCAATCCTTAGAAACTCTTATTTTTTTGAATTAATCCTTTTAAAACCGTTATATAATTAATGAATCGACTTATATATATTTTTATTTATAAGTATGCTTATATTTTACCTAACCCATGTTAGGATTGTCAAGCTGTAGATAATCAGCGGGGTAATTAATCAAATAAAATAAGGCTATCCAAGCAGCAGACATTTGGAGTGAGGTATATGTTGAAAATTAAAAAGACACTGGGTATTTTACTGGCAGTCTGTTTTGTACTGTCAGTGACAGCTGCAGCAGTAAGTGCGGCTCCTTATGGATTTAAGTACGATGGTAAGCAAAGATTTGACAACCATGATGGTAAGAAATGGTTTGACAACCACGATAATAAGAAGCACAAGCACTTTATTCAAGGTCACTGGGAATATAAAAAAGTAGAGTACTACAAGGATAGATTCCACGAATATTTCTCGTATGTCTATGAAAAATACTGGATTTCTAGCTACTGGTCCTGGGAGTGAAAACGTATAACCATAGCTGAAAGTTGAATATGACTAAATAAACCCTAACTGGCTGGTGTTTAAATTCCTACATTAGCCAGTTGTGCTGTTTTCTTTTTTCAAGATTTGAGCATCAGAAAAGTAGTTTTGAGTTTGGGGCTCAGCCTATAACTATAGTTTTAAAATTTTCACGAAAAAGACATTAGTAGAAGGATAAATATTATATTCACCTGCCAAAAATAGGATCCAGTATCCAATGAATGACAAGTTATCTGCATTTGATCAAACAGATAGGAGTACTAATATTTATGGTAAATATAAAATTTGATATAATAAAGCCGATGACTATTCTACTGGCAATTTGTTTTTTACTGTCAATGACAGTTGCTTCAGCAAATGCAGCAGCTAATGATAAATATGGACAAGGTTACAATGCAGGCTACAGTAAGGGTTCCAACGACGGTCAAAAAGACTGCAATCAACACGGAAACAAAGAGGTTCTCAAGAAGATTCCTAATCCATCTAACAATGATCAAAGCTACAAAAAAGGCTTCAAACGAGGCTATATTACCGGCTACAACGAAAAAAGGTACTCATGTTTAAAAAGCAAGTAATAAAGAATCTTGAAATTAAGGCCATGTCAGTGAATTATTAAAAGCGTAAACACAGGATTCTCTCGTATTTCCGAAAAATGAGAAACAACTACATTTTAGGAATAAAACGTTACCGTATAATAAAATCCTTCAAGCTTAAAACGCAGTAGTATTCCCGTAAAACTGCGGTATTCTGTTCTTTATCTCAATAGATGGATTTCAATTATAGCTCTATCCAAGCCTTCTAGATTTCACGTCAGCTTTGAATAAAGTTCCAGCCCGGTATCTAGCTGCTTAGGTCGGACGAAGCCAAGAAGTTTCTACTTGCCGGATGAACACGCAGATTAGAAAATCAACTACGTTCTTACATTTACGTTATAGCAGTTCATATTTGCCAACGCTAGCGATGAGCATCATGAACATGAAGAAGAACAATAACGCTACAAAATTTGTCAGCTGGTTTTTGTTCACTCATGAATATACTATAATCCGCTCAACTCTGTTAGATCTTTCAGTATACTACATCTGTTTATCATTTTCTGACCTGTTGCTCTCCAGCATATCTAATTCAATGAAATAATATGAATATACTCATGATTATGAATAAAAAAGACCATATAAGAATCAGAGACAATATTAACGCTTATTCAGGGGAGTGATTAGTATGGAAAAGAAAGAGCAATTGTATAATGAAGTCAGGGAAGCTGTTAACGCCATTCCGATGAAGATTGGCTTTGAGAACATAGATGGAATTTCTGAGTACGTTACAAAGCGCGTTTTAGTTGGATATGCACTTGTCCAGTATACAGTAAAAGAAAAAGAGTTCGGCAACAGGGAATTCGCGAAGATGTTTGTTAAATCAAATCCAGTCTATCAAGATGGCTCAGGTAGTGATATTTACGGCGTGGATATTTACATTGGGGATGAAGAAACTGTAATTGGTGTTGTGCCCGCTACACGTCCAACGTATGGAATTTTTGGGTTAATGCCTCTTGATGATATATCACTCGAACAAGTCGCTTCACTTTCGTTTAGTCATTTTGGCAAAGACAAATTTTTAGGATTCGAATATGACGGTGTTGAACATCCAGACTGGATTAGTCTGCTTCGTGAAAAGTGGATAGAGATAGTGTATGAAAATGAAAAGGAACGCGGACTGTGGAGTTAACTACATGGATAAGGTACAAAAAGTCAAAGAAATCTAATTCGGAGACTTAGCAACTAAGCAAGCCTCTGATCTTGCTTTCGTTATCGATGGAATAAAGGAAATCATATTTTACAGAACTCTTGGCACACTGCCTGCCATTTTACTTCAATTTTGAATTTGTTTCATTTTTACATAACAATCTATAGTACCAAAGTGCAATTGGAGTTTACTCAACGTTTAACTTTTGAATCCTGCTGTTTTATCGTGCATTGAACATTCAACTGGTTTTGAATCTGCAAAATCATTTCAGGATACATCACTATATTGCATGGGTGAAATAGTGAGAAAAGCATTGTTTATATTGATAGTGTTGTTAGGCGTATTTCTCGCAATAGGATGCGCGGGAAATAAACCAGTAACTTCGAATGAAACAGGAACTCCAGAACAAGCTGTAACTCCAGCTGAAGTAGTTACCCCCACTGGAGAAAAAGCAACTGAAAAGCAGGCTGCAACTGAAATACAGAACGCGACCGATAAATCGGAAATAAAAGAATATACACTTGAAGAACTTGCAGAGTACAATGGTAAAAATGGGATAGCATACGTTGCCTATCAAGGTCAGGTCTATAATGTCTCTGATAATGATCTTTGGAAAAATGGCAGTCATAAAGGATGCAATGCTGGGACAGACCTCACTGGAAAAATGAACAAGGCACCACACGGGGCTGAAATATTAAAGGGCTATCCTGTTGTCGGGACTTTGAAACAATAACACAACTCTGCAATCTAAGTTTAACTAAGGTTCTTTAAACTCACTATTAAACTAAGATTATTTCTCTTTTTTCCATTAGTTAGGGTAATTGATTATTTCCCCAAAAAAGTACATCTTATTTTCTACCTAAATTTAGATTTAGATCATAAATAGTGGGGACAACTATAAATTACGAAATTAAAGAAAGGGATTAAAAGCTTTCTCTGAATGAAGAAATGAAGAGGAGACTATATTTTTACTAATTTGACTGAATACAAAAAATAAGAAA
>JAMXLQ010000217.1 GCA_024280975.1 Methanosarcina sp. | reverse complement strand
AATCTAATGAAGATATTGAAGCAAAGGTTTCAAAGGAGAACAAAATCAATCCTGAAATGATTGCTTATATCATGAATAAGGAAACTCCTGCCTGAATTCAGGTAGGATGAAATACCTTTAAAATCTTTACTGGAGATTAGACCGTACTCAAAAACAGTCAGAAAAGTCTTGAATCTTCCAAAGGTCTACGGTTATCACACTGATCTCCAGCTTAAGTTTTTCATTTACAGAAGCTTGGGAACTTTCCTGGCTTGAAATTTAACCTATGTTTCCACTTCAGAGGTTTATACAGAAGATGTTTAACTTTTTTATTGCTGCAACATTTCATATGTTTTATTGGAACATTTTAGTTTGAATCTTAAGTCTTTGATTTCTGCACTTTTCAGTCAGTACAAAATAAACTAAAAGTATCTTTTTTCCAGTGATTATTGAATTCTATTGACCAGATTAAACATGCTGCTAATGCTTCTCCAATAAAGTATACATAAGAATCTCTTTTCTTAATATGATAGGAGTAAATTTGAATAAAAAGAGCTTGAAAGAATTATAAGTAAATATGCTTGTTTAGTTGAGGAAAATGAAAATATTTAACGTCGGCTATAAATCCTCTAATTATTATCTAATTGATGCTGGTCAATATTGTTTGGCAATCGATACCGGATGGCCTGGGACAATAAACGATTATGGCAGGCAACTACGTCCTACAGGAAAAAGGGTGCAAGATATAAATTATCTAATTGTTACTCACTTCCACGTCGATCATGCAGGTCTGGTTCAAGAACTCAAAGACAAAGGTGTTAAGTTTATTTTATTTGATGTGCAAATCCAAAATATAGCTCAAATGGAAGCTATGATACAAAAGAAAATTATTTATAAGCCGATCAACTTGGATGATAACATTATAATTACTCTACCAGAGTCCAGGAAGTTTCTGCAAAGTATAGGCCTATCAGGGGAAGCAATTCATACGCCAGGACATTCCAGTGATAGTATTTCTGTTTTTCTTGACTCAGGAGATGCATTTATAGGTGACCTCCAGCCGGAAAATCAAATAATGGAAGATGATATTATTTCGAAAAACAGCTGGTTAAAGCTTAAAGAACTCGGAATTAAACGTGTAAATCCTGGACATGGCCACTCTTTTGAGGTGTATTCTAATCATGAAAATCTGTTCTGAAAACTGTACGAACTTGAGGACTAAATTGGTTTTGGGACGAGTTCAACATTAAATTTTGTATGAAGAAAATGGGGCCAGACACCATAACTCCGGTTCGGAGCAGACAGAGTTAGATTTCTTTCTCGATCTCCTGGCTATGAAACCCATCTCTATCAAGTGTGACGGTTCTCAGTAAATCTTCTTTTTCAGAACATAAATTGAATATTCTGCCATTTTCGATGGGGAGATTTTCAGGATTTCTATGGCCATGAACCTGGTATGTATCCTCACTCGTGTTTTTGTTAAAGTTTGCAGCAACCATGTATGTATCTTCGAGCTCGCCCACTCCGTTAATCATCTGATCTGCTCCGACAAAAACCAGATTTTCAGGAAGGCTGCTCAGACCCCCATGAGTTACAAGCACACACTTATTATGAAATTTGTAATAAACACACGGCTTCAGTTTCTTGTATAAGCCTGGGATACAGTTTTTTGTGATGCCTGGATGCTCCATTTCTGGCTTATATATAGCATTCGAGTTCGCAGATACCTGAGTTTGTTCTTCACCTTCTGCAAGCTTGCAAAGGTATTTTTCGCGATCTCCTTCAAGCAGAATTACATTATCTCTGTACATAATCGAAATCAGAAACTTAATAATCTCATTATTTTCAGAGTTCTCAGCTACACTGTCTATATAATCTCCAAGAAAAATGTAAAGGTCGCTGTCATTTAGCTCGCATCCAATATATTGCATGAGAGCACTGTAATTCCCATTTATGTCCCCTATGTGACGGATTTTTCGGTAGCAGGAGAAGTCAGTAGCCTTATATCGGATTTTATCAGAAAATTCTTGGGGCTTTATTACCGTAACGAATGATGGTACTGTTTGCCTACTAATTACTGAGTACATTTCGTCAATTACAGTTTCAGGCACAATTTCGTGTTCAGGCCTTCCTTTATTTCTCTCTTTTACAATCTCAAGGGAAATATCTGAGAAATCAACACAGATTGCCTCATACCTATAAGTTTTGACAAGCTTCCTATACTTTGCAATATCTGCATTTCCTGCGTTTGTTGCATCAAGGATTGTGAAATCCCCATCTTCCATACGGCATTTAATTACCGAGTATATAAGACCCCAGACCCGGCGATTGATTTTTTGAGAGATTGCAATCTTTCCAGTAGTAGAGAGTACAGGTGGTTTAAGGAGCAGCCTAACACTATCTGAAGAAATTGTGTAAGGCTCAAGGTTATTTTCCCTGACAAAGGTCGATTTGCCGGAACTAGGCACTCCTCTCAAAAATACCAGATACCTCATATTATACCTCAAAACACCCATGGACAATTTGGAATCTATTGTGCATTTTCAATTTGATCAAAGCTTCTGGTCTGAAAACTCTTCAGAGACAGGTTATTTTCAGGTTTTTGGTTTTAGATTTTTAATTTTATCTTGATTATTTGTTAATCTCGGTTTTGATCCTAATTCTCTGGTTTTCAGTTCTTGCTTTAATCAATTCTGCCTGCACCAATGATACCTAAGTTAATATTACTATTGATTTTTATAATATTTAATTGGATAATTTTATGGTATCTGCTTGAGAATAGATACAGGGGAGAACTGTAAATAAGGAATTTACGAAACTTGAGCTAATTCCTTGGTTTATTGCTTAAAGGGCACAGCCATGAGAAGGACTCAGGTATGTGCGATCCCTATCTATTTATGGTGAAAGATATGGCAAATTACAAGGAAACCAATATTCTACCCGGAAGGGCAGAATCTTACTGGATGGCAACCACGCCTGAATCCAACTATCCTCCTCTTTCCGGAGATACACGCGTAGATGTAGCGATTTTAGGGGGCGGAATGGTGGGTATTACAACTGCCTACCTTTTAAAGGAATCAGGGGTATCGTCCGTGGCAGTGATCGAAGCGGATAGAATTATTACAGGGGTAACAGGTCACACGACTGCGAAAGTTACATCCCAGCACAGCCTGATCTATGATTACCTTATTTCAAAATTCGGAAAAGATCAGGCGCAGCAGTATGCAGAATCCAATCAGGCGGCCATAGAAAAAATAGCTTCTATCGTAAGCTCAAAAAATATAGCCTGTGACTTTGTCCGTAAACCTGCTTACATTTATGCCGGTTCTGAGGAATCGGCTGGAATTATCCGAAACGAGGTAGATGCAGCTCAAAGTCTTGGGCTTCCAGCTTCGTTTAAAGCTGACCTGCCTCTACCTTTTGAAACATATGGTGCGGTCCGTTTCGGCAATCAGGCACAGTTCCATCCTAGAAAATATCTCTGTGCCCTTGCAAGGGAGATTGAAGGAGATGGCTGCCATATCTTTGAGAAAACAAGAGCATTGAAGATCGAAGGAGATGGCCCTGTAACTATAACGACAGATAAGGGAATTGTTAAAGCACACAAGGTTATTCAGGCGACTCATTTCCCTATTCACGATAAACCCGGATTGCTTTTCCAGCGTTTATACCAGTCACGTTCATATGTGCTCGGGGTTCATATCGAAGAACCTTTCCCGCAGGGAATGTTCATCAATGCCGAGGAGCCTGTCAGATCCCTGCGTTCTCAGCCTGCTGGGGAAGGTGAATTGATACTTGTCTCAGGAGAAGGACACAGGACTGGAGAAGGAAATGAAATTGATCACTACAGAAATCTTGAGAAATGGGTCAGGTCAGTCTATTCAGTCGACTCCATCGATTACCACTGGTCGACTCAGGATGTCATAACCATTGATCATGTTCCTTATATTGGCCGACTAACTTCAGATAACGAAAACTTGTATATTGCAACAGGATTCAAAAAATGGGGCATGACCACAGGCACTGCTGCAGCGATGATTCTCACAGATATGATCCTCGGACGGTCTAATCCCTGGGAGGAAGTATATAATCCTTCGCGATTCAAACCGATCGAATCAGCTAAAACCTTCTTCTCACAGGTTGCTGAAGCGACTAAGGGCCTTGTAGGAGATAGGATAACTCCTATTCATGAAACAGCTTCTCAGATTTTGCCTGGAGAAGGTGCAATTGTAAAAATTGAAGGTGAAAGGGTTGCAGCACATAGGGATGAGTCAGGGGTGCTCCATATGCTTGATCCATCCTGCAGACATATGGGGTGTATTGTCTCTTGGAATAATGCTGAAAAAACTTGGGACTGTCCATGTCATGGCTCTCGATACAATGCAATGGGAGAGGTAATCAAAAGTCCTGCAGTATATGGACTTCCTGAAAAGAAAGTGAAGAAGTGAGATGCCAGCACCTATACAGGGTCGCACAATCATAGTGGGTGAAATAGCTGCTCTATTAAGCGTTCACCTATTATCAACGAGAAAAGTTTCTGATTTCTTAGAGTAAACGAGCATAAAGATGTGGTGATCTATATGACAAATGGGAAGAATACTGGTTATACTCTGCCTGGTAGGGCAGAATCATACTGGCTGGCAACTACTCCTGACTCAAATTATCCTGTTCTTCCAGGGGATATTCGCGTTGATGTGGCAATAATCGGGGGAGGAATTGTCGGAATTACCTCAGCTTTTCTTTTAAAGCAAGCAGGAGTGTCCGTCGCCTTAATCGAAGCAGACAGAATCATAAAAGGAGTTACTGGCTATACAACTGCAAAAATAACATCTCAGCATGACTTGATATATAATAGGCTTATCTCCGAGTTAGGAAGAGAGCAGGCGAAACAGTACGCTGACTCTAATCAGGCAGCAATCGAGAAAATTGAGTATATAGTCCGTTCATGGAATATCTCCTGCGACTTTGCTCACAAGCCAGCATATATCTATGCAGGCTCTGAAGATTCGGCACAGAAAATTTTAGATGAAGTTCGGGCAGCCAGAAGTTTGGGACTTCCAGCCTCGTTTGAAGAAAGCATGCCGTTGCCTTTTGAAACATACGGTTCAGTCCGCTTCAATAACCAGGCACAGTTTCATCCTCGAAAGTACCTGTGTGCACTTGCCAGGGAGATTGAGGGGGATGGCTGCCATATATTTGAAAAAACGCGGGCATTGGGAATTGAAGGAGGAGAACCCGTAGTATTGAAAACTGATAGAGGAACCGTAAGAGCTGACGACGTCATTCAGGCAACCCATTTTCCGATTGTTGATAAACCTGGAGAATTATCCAATAGGCTATCCCAATCAATGTCATATGCACTTGGAGTACGTGTTGAAGAGACGTTTCCGGATGGGATGTTTATTAATGCCGAGGAACCAGCCCGATCTCTGCGTTCTCAGCCTGCAGAGGGAGGTGAATTGGTACTTGTAGTTGGTGATGGGCACCCTACAGGGCATGGAAACCCAACGCATGAGCACTACAAGAATCTTGAGGATTGGGCCAAGTCGATCTATAACGTACGGTCTATTGACTACCATTGGTTGACTGAAGATGTTATGTCTGATGATGACATACCGCTTATTGGAAGGGTCACTCCTGATAGTGGACACTCCTATCTGGCAACCGGATTCCGAAAATGGGGTATGACAACAGGCACTGCTGCAGCAATGATTCTTACAGATACAATTCTTGGCAGGGATAACCCCTGGACTGAAGTATACGATCCTTCAAGATCAAGGCAGGGCTCCCAGATGATTGTTCAGGAAGATATCTCCAGAGTTGAACCGAATCAAGGAATCCTTATTGAAAAAGGGGAGGATAAGGTAGCAGTATACAGAGACCCACAGGGTGTACTTTATACTCTCAATCCTGCCTGCAGACATATGGGATGTTCTGTCTCCTGGAATGATGCTGATAAAACTTGGGACTGTCAATGCCACGGTTCTCGTTACAATGCCAGGGGAGAAGTAATTCTGAGTCCTGCTGTCTACGGACTTCTGGAAAAGAAAATAAAAAAGTAGACTAGTATTAAAGTGGAGCAAAGAAACAAGACAGAGTGAATAAATAGGGTATAGTGAATAAATAGGGTAGAGTGAATAAATAGGGTAGAGTGAAGAAACTAAGTCAAGGAGATAGAAATTAAGCTGGAAAAATACTCTATATATCTAGCTTCTCTGAATATACCAGTAAATACCTACAGGATTCCTTAATTACCTATTTGCACACTTAATGTATTTTTCTTAAATAAACCATGAATATTTTATTTTATATTGAATAGATAAACTCTAGATAATTCAAGAAGAGCTCATTTAATATTTTTAGAGTTTATTGAATATTCTTGGTATTTTTCTGATAATCTAGGTAAACTTCGATCAAATGAGTAGTCATTTAAGAGACCATCATCGTCTCCAATTCTCAATAAGGATATAAGTTCTAGTCAAAGAATTCTCTGGTATGTTATAAAGGTTTCTACATATGGCAAACGATAATTATTAAAACAAAAAATTTTTTCTTTATAGTTTTTGTTTTCTTAATTCACACAAAAACTGCTTTAAAACCCTCTTTTTCATTTCTCAAAAACTACAAGAATATAAAACAATAACAGAACAAATTTCTTTATTAAAATACCAAAAATATTTTATAATAGGATCACATAATCAAGTATGTCAACTCAAGAATTCAACAATGGTGAATGAAAACTTTTTAAAAAAGGAGAGTTGACCCGTGGCTAAAAGCCGTGATTAAATAAACAAAAGGTATTGACCAGAAGGGCACTATCCTATGGTCAGTAGCATGTTTTGATTTGTAGAAGCCAAAACTTCTAGTTTCCGGCCACTTCCAGTGACTACTCCCTATATGTTATTGGAGAGTGGATACTCTGTGTGCAACGTGTCCGCCCCACTAAATCGCAGAGAACCGAATTGGATAGGTTCGAAGAATATTACGCAGACGTAATAAGAATCTGAATACCCGTATAGAGCCGACCTGATCAGGGAATTATCTTGAAGAATTCTAAAATCCCTACCTGATTAGATTAGTTCGGAAAAGTAAGTATTACGAGTACGTAATATGGAATTTTGAGAAATATTTGGGAAAGAAGTACCTTACTGTATGTTTTTTGATTTCACTTAAATCCCTATAAAAATCCAACCCAAAGGTGAATACGATGCAAAAAAGGCAAATAGGAACCCTATTCCTAGTGACAACCTTACTTTTACAATCGTATCGACTTTGGGAAAAACTACAATTTCCCTAACATTCGGAATTTACTCAAATTCTAAAAACCCAACCCAAAGGTGATACGATGCTAAGAAAACAACTAGGAACCCTATTCCTGGTGACATGCCTTATTTTAACAACCGTGCCGGCTGCATTAGGTTCATCCGTTAACAAGACTACTGCAACTGACCATGTCACTCAAAAAAATGCCGAAAAAAGTACAATACTTACAAATAATGAAGCATCGACAAACAATACAATGGCAAGTGAGCCTTTGAAAGGTGTCTGGAACAACTGTGAGTTTTCAAAGCCTGCTGGAGACTGGTCTGAATCAGCCCAGAAATTTGGAGGTGAACAAGGCGTGGTTGACCTTGTAGTTACTCAGGCACATGCAAATAAGCTCGCATATTTGCCATTTCCTTTTGAAAAGGAAGGATACATCTACAGTGATGGTCAGACTGACAAGGTTGAACCTTACCTGGATAAATTCGATGAGGAAGGCCTGAAAGTTATTCTTTCAATTCAGCCTAACGGGGCTGACGTAGCTGATTTGATTGATATTGTACTTTCGAGATACAGCCATCATAAAAGCGTTATTGGTGTAAATATTGATATGGAGTGGAAATTAACAGGAAATCCAAATCATGCCAGCAACAAGGAACGTGATCTCTGGTTGTCCAAGATCCAGAGCTATAACCCTGGGTATAAACTTTTCTTGACCAATTTCAAAGACCATACCTACTTCCCTGATGACACAAAAGATCTTGTTATCCTGTACGATGGAGAGGGTGCTCAAAGTGAAATCCTGAATGAGTATCAGGATCTTGCGAGCCATTATACCTCGGTCGGAATATACACAGGTTATTCTTCAAACACTCCTCGAACAGCATCTCATGAAAATATTATGGATGCAGCTCCTAATACGAAGTATATCCTGCATGCAATAGACGACTGATGAAGTAGATCAAAGTATACTTGCGAGAATTTTGATTTACTTTTAATTTTTCCTTCGTGGGAAAATATTTCCCGCTAATATTCCTATAATATTTATTTTGAGCTTTTACTTTTTTATTCCACCGATAAATAAGAGCCTTTTTGTGATGAGCTCACCAGCAGATTTCCGTTTAACCACGCCTTTTTACCGCTCTGACCGAAACTATTTTTCAGAACAATTTTCAGAATCAATGCTTCAAAACCTATTTATTTTATATTTTGATTATTATAAAGAGAGATATATTCAACTCTATTTATTTTGTTTGATTATGCTTGATTATAACTCAATTTAATATCGAGCTTTTCTTATGGGGGATCATAGGTGAGCAAGAAACAGCTTGCGGACTTTGAAGCATCTCAAAAAAATTACGTGGTAAATCAACCTAATGTCAGGCTTACTCGAAAGGAGGTATGGATGGGCGAGAAAAAATTTCCTGACTTATTTAACAAGCTAATTTTTAAAAAAAGTATCCCGCTTGTCTCATTCTTTTTGGCTATATTAATTACCTTTCCTATCGGAGTATTCCTTTGTACAGAAACAGATCACTTAAACGATGCCACGTTCGGAAAAATAACTATTTTGGATGAGCCGGAACTTATCAATGCACTGAAAGACGCACAGGATAGGGGAGTTATTATGGGGATTCACGGATGGGAACATGAAAACTATTCCCTTCTGACGCCTTTCCAGGCAAAAGAAAATGTTGGAAAAGGGAAGTTGGTGTTTGAAAAAGCTGGACTCATCCCGAGAGTGTTCATTTCTCCTTTTGAAATCTACGGAATACCAACAAATCCATCGGTGAGGCAGGCGATAGAAAGTGCAGGAGTTGCAACAAAACTGCCCTCCCTGAAAACAAATGGAACTTACATAGATGAGTATACATGGAGTTGGCGTACAATGGAAAGCTTTGATGATCCTCGATTCCAGACCGCATCTGCAAAAATCAGGGAAGATCATCCTCAGACTATTGTTCTCCACGCGATGGATTGGAATCCATATGTGAATCAGTTTCTCATTAACTACTTGTCATCTACAAACGAGACAAACATAACCGTCAGAATGGACGATGTTGAGGTGAACACCCCAAAAGAAGTAGTCAACGGCATATCCCAGATGACACAATATAAATCTGTAGGAAGAGTTGTACTTGCAGTTATTCCTGTGGGAACATGGAAAGGTAGTGATCCTGCCATCGGAAATATTAAAGTCAACAAAATTATGGTAGTCTACTTCTGGTTCTTCATTATAACCTCATTATTGCCACTTTCGTTTTTTGTCATATGGAAGTTTTTATCTGGCTGGAACGTAAAAAGGAATCAAAACAGCTATCGGCCTGCGAATATTCAGGATACTGAGTATCATGGGCTTGTTTCCATTATTGTCCCGGCGTATAATGAAGAAAAAACGATAGGCAAATGCCTTGAGTCTATCCTTGATCAGGATTATAAAGGTGAAACAGAAGTAATAGTTATAAACGATGGTTCCAATGATCTGACCGCGGAGACTGTTTTAAAATATCCTGTGAAATTTATTGATCTTAAGATAAATGTAGGAAAGGCCAATGCTCTCAATCGAGCAATTGAGGATGCAAAAGGAGATATCCTGATTTTTACGGACTCGGACTCATACTTGTCAGCCAATGCAGTAAGTTCATTAGTAGAATGTCTCATCACTAATAATGGTGCGCAGATGGTAGCAGGAAATGTTTTTATCCATGATAGTCAGGGGAAAAAACGAATTATGAAGTACTTCCAGATGATTGAATATCTTATAGAACAGGAGATAACTCGGTACCTTCAGGGTTTGAGCGGTAATATTCTTGTTTGTCCCGGCCCGCTCACTGCTGTCAAGCGCGAGGTATGTGAATCTGTTCGATTCAGTGACGAAACGATTGTCGAAGATGCAGATTTTACGATAAAAGCCCTTAAAAAATCCATGAAAATTATTCAAGAACCAAAAGCCAAAGTTTACACGAATGCACCTGAAACGTTTCAGGCATGGTATAAGCAAAGGAAAAGGTGGTGGTACGGTAATCTCCAGGTATGGAGGCTTCATAGACACTGGGCAATGAGGAATGCATGGATGGTACTCAATTACTTGGGTTATATCATTGGAATTTGTTCCATTATTCTGATCATGTTCCTGCCCTATCTGCTTCTTCAATACGATAATCTCTTGCTGATATCTCTGCGTGGGCTCTCATACTCAATCTTTCCTGTACTGTTATTTATTATATTCACTGCTTCAATTTTTACCAGGGACAAAAAATTGCTGCCAATGCTGATTCCTTATGTGCTGGTTTATTCAACAATTAAAGTTGTAACGATCAGTTACCTTTACCTGTGCTATCTAACAGGGAGAGGGTTGAAAATCCAATTCGGTCCACGGATTATTGAGGTGAGATAATTAAAAGAGACAGCAAAATATACATTTTATTGGGATCGATATTTTTACTTTTTCTCATAGTTCTATTTTATTTAGCTTCAATTACTCCTCCAAGACCAGAGTGTTTGCAGGGAGTCTGGAATAATTGCAATTTTTCTAAGCCTCCTGAAGACTGGTCTGAAGCTGCCAGAAAGGTTGGAGGTGAACAAGGTGTGGTTGACCTTGTCGTTGCTCAAGCACATGAAAATGAACTTACATATGTGCCTTTCCCTTTTGAAAAAAAAGGGAAGATTTACAGTTACAATCAAACTGACAAAATTGAGCCTTACCTAGATAGATTCGATAGGGACGGATTGAAGGTGATTCTTTCAATTCAACCTAATGAGGCTGATGTAGCTGATTTGATCGATATTATCCTTTTGAGATATGGTCATCACAAAAGTGTCATAGGTGTAAATATTGATATGGAGTGGAAATTAACAGGGAATCCTAATCATGCCAGCAACAAGGAGCGCGATCTCTGGTTAACCAAAATTCAAAGCTATAACCCTAAATTTAAACTCTTCCTGACCAATTTTAAAGACCAATCCTACTTCCCTGATGATAAAAAAGATCTTGTCATTCTATATGATGGCGAGAGAACTACTCAAGATGAACTCATGGCCAAATATGGGGAACTCGCAGGTCACTACACATCGGCAGGAATATATACAGGTTATCCTTCAAGTACCCCACCAACAGCATCTTATGAACGTATTATAGATGCAGCTCCAAATACAGAGTACATCTTTCACGTAACACATTTTCAATAAGGTAAAATACTTGGATTTTTTAGACTCCCCTCACTTCAGTGAGGGGAGTAGTCACTAGTTTTTGCCAACTTATTATTTTCCTTCTACAAGATATTTTTTAAACCATTCTCCAGCCAGATTTGCGACTTCTTCTAACGTGCCCGGTTCTTCAAAAAGGTGGGTTGCTCCGGGAACAATCTTAAGTTCTTTTTGTTCCACCTTCAATTGGTCTAATGCGAATTGGTTCATTTCTATTACTTGATAATCTTCCCCGCCTACAATAAGAAGTGTTGGCGCCTTTACATCCGGCAGGGCTTTTTCAGCCAGATCAGGCCTTCCTCCTCTGGAAACGACCGCTTTTATAGTATTAGCATGTTCTTTTGCAGCTATTAGTGCAGCTGCAGCCCCCGTACTGGCACCAAAATAACCTATACTGAGTTCTTTAGTCTCAGGATTGCTTAAAAGCCAGTTTGTTACGCTAATAAGCCTATTTGCAAGCAGGTCAATATCAAACCTGAGGTGAGCAGTTATCATATCAATTCTCTCTTCCTCAGCTGTCAACAGATCAAATAATAGTGTCCCGAGGCCTTCTTTCTGAAGTTCCTGCGCAACATACCGGTTCCGAGAGCTGAAACGACTGCTTCCGCTACCGTGTGCAAAAACGACAATTCCTTTTGTTCCTTCAGGAATTGTGAGGTTTCCTTCAAGTGTGATAGAATTAATTGGGATTTGAATTTCACTACTGCTTTTACTTTTACTTGATAACTCGCTCATGCTAACCCCCCAAAAGTCTTACCTTTATTGTAGATCTGCATATGAAAATGTTGACTCGGATTATCATCTTGCTGAAAGAGCCCTTGCTTTATCCAGAAGTTCGCAGACTTCTTTGTCACTGGTCTGACTGAAATCCCCATACCAAGCTCCAACCCCATAGAAAGGTTCAGGCGTAGCCACACATATTACTTCGTCTACCTCCCTTCCGAAAAATTCGCATGTATCAGGCGCAGCCGTGGGAACTGCAACCACTATTTTAGCGGGATTTTTAGTTTTAAGAGCAGCCGCAGCTGCACGCATTGTTGCACCTGTAGCAAGCCCGTCATCTATCAAAATTACAGTCATGCCGCTGATCTCAGGCTTGGGCCTATCTCCACGATAAGCACGTTCCCTACGCTCAAGTTCCCTAAGCTCATTCTCAGCTACCTTATCAATTACCCTTTCAGGTATCTGAAAAGATCTGACAACGTCTTCATTCAGCACACGGATATTGTCAGAGGCAATTGCTCCCATTGCCAGTTCTTCGTTTCCTGGCACTCCCAGTTTCCGTACTATAAACACGTCCATTTTTACATTCAGTTCCTTTGCAACTTCAAATGCCACTGGAACCCCCCCACGCGGGAGCGCAAGGATCAGCACATCGGAACGGTTTGCATATTTCGAAAGTTCTCTTGCCAGCTTTCTTCCGGCATCCACTCTATCTTTGAAAAGCGCCATTTGTCCCCCAACTCTCTGTCGAACCGGATTAATTGATGATAAGATAATCCCTGTTAATTCATAGTATCTATGTTCAAACTCTTGAACGTATAGAGTATGAAGTTTAAGCTTAAAATATTAATGATTACTTACTTTTCAGAATAGAGATTTTTCAAAAACAGAGCTCGGAAACAGTAAAAGTCTGAAAAATATTTGCCTTACTTTTTTAATATATTAACTAAATTTATTATTAAATTCTATCAGGTGCTCGAAACTTTTTACGCCAAATTATTTTTTGCTTGTAGACAATTTTTTGAATAATTAATTTAAAATAATTTATGTCCTTTGTATATTCTGGAGTTAGGAAGTGAGTTGGGTATGAGCGAGTAATGAATTGCCTGGAAGCCATTGGCGATCCTGATTGGGTCGGTATACTTGGGGGAGCATATTGTCTGCGTTACTGTACTAAAGAATACAGTAAAAGGGATCTAATGCCTCCGGGTTTCTTCTTAGTCTCTTTTCTGAAATTCTTTTACTTTCCCAATTCAATTATTTTGCAAGTTGTTTCGGGTCTAAAACTGCATTAAAAGTGTAAAACTGTATTAAATTCTGGTATAATTTGATGTTAAAGTCGCTTTGTGAGTCTAGCTAAACTCAGTCTTATCTAAAGTCTATGAATTATCCAGCCGCTAAGTGCAACGGGGGTAATTGAACATATCAGATGTTAGGAAAAACACGTCAATAGTAAACTTCCACGAATTAATGGTCTGGATAACCATAATCATTTTGCTTTACTTAATCAGCCTTAGCAACTACCTCCTCTTCCACATAGTAGTACAGTTATTCAGCGTCTACTTAGCATATGTGATATTCCTTATTGTGTGGAAGTCAAGGGCCCGCCTGGAGAATCGATATCTTATAGTTCTGGGAATCAGCTACTTTTTTGTCGGGCTCTTCGATTTTTTGAGCACACTAACATTCCATGGAATGGGAATATTTTCCGGGTTTGATACAAACCTCACTGCTCAGCTACAGATAGCTGCAAGATTCCTTGAAAGTGTTTCTTTTCTAATAGCTCCGCTATTTTTAGTACGCATTGAAGATAATCAGAAAGCGGATGTCACAACCCTCGAAAGCACAGCTTTTACTTGGAAAGCCTTTCTTGTGTATACAGTAGTTACTGTTACCTGTCTGATTTCAATCTTTTTTTTTCAGAATTTCCCGGATTCTTATATTCAGGGTTCAGGATTTACTCAATTCAAAACAATAAGTGGATACTTAACTTCTTTCATATTCCTCTGCTCACTTTTTCTCCTGTATGTGGTCAGGGACAGGTTCGAAAAAAAAGTCTTTGGTTTACTCTCAATATCAATAATCTTGGCAATCTTTGCGGAACTGTCCTTTATATTTTACAATCAAATGGACGAGACTCCAGGTGTTATAGACCTTTTCTTTAAATTATTGTCTTTTTATCTGATTTATAAGGCAATCGTAGATATCGGGTTTGAAGAACCTTGCAGTCTACTTTTCCGGGAGCTCAAACACCGAGAAGAAGATTTCAGGCAAAAAGCCGTCTTCCTTGGGGGCGAGTATAGTCATATTTGCAGAATGATAGGCAAGAAATATCTGACTGAACATCGAGGTGCTGAGGAAGAAGATGATCCCGAAAATGATCCAGACATTTATAGTTCCTACATGCAAAATCTCCAGGGAATTGGATTTCAGTTTAATAAGGATTTTAAATTGATATTTCTACATGGTCCAGTTGAGGAAATGACAGGTTATCCAAAGCAGGATTTCCTCTCTGGAAAAATTGACTGGCAAGAAATAATCGTACCTGAAGATCGTAATATTATTTTTAAAAAGATGGAGAAACTAAAATTAAATTTAAATTTTGTTATCGAAAGCGAGTACCGGATAAAGAAAAAAGACGGAGAGATAAAGTGGGTCAGAGAAATCATCCTGAAAATCTCGGACGAGTCTGAGAGTTCAGGAAAGTTTCAGGGTCTGGTTTATGATATCACTGAACGTAAAATGGCTGAAGAAACTCTGGAAAAAATAGATAAAATTCGATTAAAAGAAGTTCATCATCGGATAAAAAACAACCTTCAGGTAATCTCTTCCCTCCTGAGCCTGCAGGCAGAAAAGTTTGATGACAAAGAGGTTATTGAGGCTTTTAGAGAGAGTCAGAACCGAGTTGCATCCATAGCAATGATCCATGAGAAACTCCATGAGAGTGAAAGCACGGATGCTCTCGATTTTGCAGACTACCTGCAAAAGTTAACCGCAGACCTTTTCAGTTCTTATAACGTAGGAAATAGAAATATAACCCTCAAATTGAACCTTGAGCAGGTTTATCTGGGCATGAATACTGCAATCCCTCTTGGAATTATTGTAAATGAGCTTGTCTCAAACGCCTTGAAGCATGCTTTTCCTGCGGAAAAGGATGGCGAGATTGACATAAATTTTTGCAGAAACGAAACTTTTGCCGCAAAGTATGGAATTTCAGATCTGGATAGAGACTGCCCAGATTGTAAGGGTTGTCCGAATAATGATAACTTTCGCTATATACTTACAGTAGCCGATAATGGGAGGGGAATTCCCGAGGAAATTGACTTTCAAAACACTGACTCCCTTGGGCTTCAGCTTGTAAATATTCTTGTCGAGCAGATAAACGGTTGTATTGAGCTTAAAAGGAGTCAGGGAACAGAATATATTATATGCTTCAGCAATGAAGGAAAATAAGATTTTAAAGTTTCGAGATATCTGTCCATTTCAGATTTCTAATTTTGGCAAAATTGTTTTTCTTTCCTTAAACGCATAAAAAGTCCACTTTAATAAAGTCTTCTTGAGGTAGATCTATGAAACGCAACACAAAGGAATGGAAAGAAAAAAGGGCTGAGTTTCTCATAGATAAGACCTGCACATGGTGCGGTTCTTCCAATTCCCTGTGTATTCACACTCCTAGGGCTTTTTCTCCGGCTCAGGTCAGCTCTGAAATCTACAGCGCTGCATATACTAGGTTCAAGGAGGTTTACAGGCAGAGGTACCAGACGTTCGATTTGATCCCAACCGGCAAGCATCGTCATAAAAGCCACCCAACCTGGCATAAAGCCTCAACTGTACACAAAATTGAACCTGACCACACTGACCTTGAGGAGCAATTTACTGAAGTTCTCCTTGAAGACTCAGGAGAAGGCAATTTCAAAAAGCTTTATCATGAATGGCTTGAAGAAACCGGAATTAAAGAACTTATTGAAGAAGAAGTTAAGAAAACAGAAGAGCAATGTGAGTCTCTGACAAATGCAATTGTGCTCTGTAAGCACTGTCATTTTGCAAACCTTAGGGGTATGAATCTCTGCCCTGTATGCAGGAGTAAATATAAGTCCGTAAACTATGAAACCTGTTTTGACTGCCTGCCTGCCGAAAAAAGAGCGGAGTTTTGGGGAAGGCAGAACCGATAGGTTTCAGGAGAATTCAGAGACTTCCCTCTAAATTGCTCCTTTGCATCCTGTAATTTCTGGAAGTACCTTTTTAAAGAAGAGCCCAGCCACTTCCTCCGCATGCCCTGCAAGTTCCATTCTCAAGACTTCCTAACCCGTTGCAGAGAGGACATGTTATTGCAGGCTGAGCAACGAGTACATCACCCTGTCCCCCGCAAACTTCACAAATTCCCCCATTAGCATGTCCGGTTCCGTTACAAAGAGAGCATTTTTCCGGAGCGTATTCGGTATCTATATAGCTATGAAGCATCTTCTCACCTCCAGAGGCATGATT
Source organism: Methanosarcina sp. (assembly GCA_024280975.1). GTDB lineage: Archaea > Halobacteriota > Methanosarcinia > Methanosarcinales > Methanosarcinaceae > Methanosarcina. The sequence goes on along the minus strand of JAMXLQ010000217.1, from coordinate 5,212 downwards.
ACATTAATTTTGTCAGAAAAATCCTTTTAATACATATTTTCGGCTTTCTGAGTTAAAAACTCTTTCAAAATGATAAAAAGGAAAAGGTTATAACTTAATTGCTAATTTTTCTTTTTTTCGGCATCAATGGATTTTTTTCATTTTCATCTTAAATATTCCTAAAAGAGCTTTAAGAAGCTGCAAAAATTTGATTCTCAAAATTAATTAAAAATTTTTCTATGTAAACTCCATTATTTTAGTTGCAAGTTTTAGCTATGTGTTTTATCGGAAAACACCGTATTCTTGGGTACTTGAGACCGTTTACCAGCTTGATATCCCCGAATATAAAGGAGATCTTTCTCAAAAAAAATTTTCTTTTCTGCCTCTTCTTTCCAATATTTATCTATAAATTTCTACTTAGTAACATCAAATATTACTTTTAGTGATTCCGGTAGTTTTAAGTAACATCAAAAAATAATATTTATTAGAGGAGATGTTTTGGAGCTATGTCTGGGGTCACTGGCTTTGAAATGAATATCTCCTGAGGTTTAGGGAGTTGGAATATGGCATATAGAGATAATCCGGATTTCTTGTCAGCAGGCACGATAAAAGGGGATAAGGTAGTAAACATAACTGGAGAGGATCTTGGGAAGATTGAAGAAATAATGATTGACCTTAAAAGTGGAAGGATAGGATACGCCGCACTATCTTTTGGTGGATTTTTGGGCCTCGGGGATAAACTCTTTGCTATTCCCTGGCAAACTCTTAAGTTGAGGTCGCATGATCACGCTTTCGTCCTTGACATTCCCAAGGATGTCCTGGAAAAGGCAGAAGGCTTTGATAAAGATAACTGGCCTTTAACTCGTGAAGAACTCTCCAGAACTTACACTTACTATGGATACCAGCCTTACTGGCAGATAGGAGTGGCAGCAGGAGTACCTGGCGAATCACAAAGGACGGCCCAGATGGGAACCGTGGCAAGTAGGGATAATCCAGACTTTTTGTCGGCAAGCACGATAAAAGGGGATAAAGTCGTAAACGCAGCTGGAGAGAATCTTGGGAAGATTGAAGAACTAATGATTGACCTTCAGGATGGAAGAGTAGCATATGCAGCGCTGTCTTTTGGCGGATTCCTAGGCTTGGGCAATAAACTGTTTGCTATTCCCTGGCAGGCTCTTCAAATGAAATTGCACGATCACGCCATCCTACTTGATATTCCCAAGGATGTCTTGAAAAAGGCAGAAGGTTTTGACAAGGATCACTGGCCTGTAACTACCCTTGAATGGCTTTCTGTGATGTACAGCTACTATGGATACCAACCTTACTGGCAGACACAGAGAATCGAGAATCGGCCAGGCAATCTCTAAACGCTAACTGGGGAAGGCAGATACATGTATCAGTTACTGGCAAATGGAGGGAGTTGGAGTTAACTAACCGAGAAAAATCCTTAATTTATATTTGAGTGCAGGCTTTAAAACAATGTGTCTCTGTAGGAGCTGGAACTATGACAGATAAAGACAATTCGGATTTTTTGTCAGCAGACACGCTAAAAGGGAATAAGGTTATCAATAAAAACGGAAACGATATTGGGAGGGTTGAAAAATTAATAATTGATCTCTCAGATGGAAAAATCGCGTGTGCCATGCTGTCTTTTAGTGGGATTTTGGGTACAAGAGACAAACTGTTTGCTATTCCTTGGCAATTTCTTACACCAGTAAATGAGCACGCCTCCGTTCTTGATATCTCTAGGGATGTCCTGGAAAAAGCAGAAAGTTTCGATAAGGACAGATTGCCCTTAACTTATGAAGAACTCACAGGTGCCTATACTTACTATGGACACTGGCCTTACTGGCAAACTACAGTGATAGAAGAAACTGGATTTCCTAGAGAGACTGAACCTGAAAGACTGACCCTAACAGGAAGGGTATCGGGTAGGAATCCCGATTTTTTGCCAGCAGATGTGATAAAAGGGGAAAAGGTCGTTAGTGTTGCTGGAAAGGATCTCGGGAAGATTGAAGAGTTAATAATTGACATTAAAGCTGGAAGGGTAGCATGTGCCGTACTTTCTTTTGGTGAATTCCCGAGTATGGGCCGCGAACTCTTTGCTATTCCGTGGCAAGCTCTTCAAGTAAAATTTCACGATCACGCCTTCTTACTTAATATTCCTAAAGAATTTCTTGAAAAGGCAGAAGGCTTTGATAAAGACAACTGGCCTATAACTTCCTATGAATGGCTTTCTACTGTGTACAGCTACTATGGGTACGAGCCTTACTGGCAGATACCTAGATTATAAAGTCAGTCGGCAGTACCTGAGACTTAATCAGGCAAGTAGATGCAGGTGTTGTGTTAATCCTGTGGCAGAATAATATGCTGGAGTAAATTTAATTGGGGAAAATTTGAAATTGTACCATGAGTGCAGACATTTAACGTATATCTTAAATTGAGGGGGTTGGAACTATGGCAGATCGAAATAATCCAGATTTTTTGTCAGCAAACACATTAAAAGGGGATAAAGTAATTAACGCAGCCGGAGAGGACCTTGGAAAGATTGAAGAATTAATGATTGATCTCGAAAACGGCCGAATCGCGTATGCTGTACTTTCTTTCGGCGGATTCCTGGGTTTGGCCGATAAGTTGTTTGCTATCCCGTGGCAAGCTCTTAGATTAAAACTCCACGACCACGCCTTCGTCCTTGATGTTTCCAAAGATGTCTTGGAAAAGGCAGAAGGCTTTGATAAAGATAAGTGGCCTTTAACGCGTGAGGAACTCTCCAGAACCTATACTTATTATGGATACAAGCCCTACTGGCAGGAAGAAGTGACCGAACGCGCTGAAATACCTAGAGAGACTCAACCACAGAGAACAGTCCGTGCTGAAAGGAAGAAATCCTTTGAAACAGCAGAAGAATTAATAGCCGAACAGGAGAAAGAGCGGATAGAACAGCTGGAAAAGACAGAAACCGATAAAGAGAGACTTGAGCGGCTGGAAAGAGAAAAAGCAATAGCAGAGAGGCGGGAACACAAATACCACTGAGAGAGAAAAGGTAATAGCAGAGAGGCGGGAAAACAAAAAAAATGAATGAGCATATATGGGAGGAGGCACATAAGTGTCTCCTCTAATTAAATCGAGTTTATGGTAAAAAATCGATAAGGGAATTTAAATTTCGGTTAAGTTCTAATTTATAATTTTTCTAATTATTGTCAAGTTTTACGGATTAGACTGTCTTTTTCTGTCAAAAGCCTTGCAAGAAGCGACTTTTTGATTTCTACTGCGTTACTGGGGCAAAGTTCACGACAGCAGTAGCATAAAATACACTTCTCCGGATTGATTCTGTAGCTTCCGTCCTCAAGCCGTTCGACGGCATGCGGAGAGCAGTTTAAATAACAGGCCCCGCAGTGAGTACATTTTCTTCTGTTGATCTTGGGATAAATTTTATAGTATTTACCTAGATTGCGAGTAAGAAAGGAAGGGGCTGTACTGACTCCTCCACTGGATGGTTTGAATTTCATTTTGACTTCTTTTAATTGGGTTCCAACCACAACAGGACACTGGTTTCCAAAGCCTTTTTTCATGGCTCCTGCAGTCGTGGGAATTTTAAGGGGGTCGAAACCTATCATTTCCGCAGCAACGATGTCCAGGGAAACACAATCCTGACTTGCCAGAATTACCCCGGAATTTACGGGCTTCCCATGAGAAGGCCCATTTCCTTCCATGCCAATAACTCCGTCCATAACTGCAAAGCTAGGTTTGACAACCGAGTATACGTCAGCAACAGCTTCCCCAAAAAGGTCCCTTTTTCCAAGAAGATGTGCCTCTTTTCTGCACCTTAAAGGTAGAGTCCCGAAAAAGTTCTTGACCGCACCTGTGTAATAGGTAAGCTCATGAGTTTTTAATTTTGGAAGGGATATCACAACATCGGCTTCAAGGACAGGGTTTGCGATGTATAGCTTGCGAAATCTCAGAGGATCAGGGACATCTACCAGGGTAAAGCCTGTAGTTTCAAAATTTACAACTTTTGCTCCGGCCTTCCGGGCAGCTTCTTCTATGCCTGAAGTTTTCAGGGCTTTTGAGGTGGCTCCTGGCCTTGAGATTCCAGCTCCATCACCAACTACAGGTTTTCCTCCGGCCTGAAGCACGAGCTCGCACATCGACGCTACAACTGAAGGATGAGTGGTTACTGCATTTTCAGGAAGAGTAGCTGCGAGAATATTTGGTTTAAGAAGCACGCAGTCGCCTGGTTGGATTATATGCTCAAGGCCTCCGAGGAGCTCCAAAGCCTCTGCTATCGCTTTTTTTGTATATGAATAATCAGGGCAGCGGACTATGGATACTCTATTCACGGCTGGGAAATAAATGGGCTTATTATTGAATTTCTTTCCGGTTCGAATTTAATTGGCTTTTTTCTTTAGCTTTATCCTAACTTTCTTATCGGTTCTTGATCCCTATTCTGAGATCTATTTCTTCCGCTATGTTTTCGAGTTCATCGAAAATCCTTTCCGAGTCCTTTCGCATTTCTTTTACTGCAGCTTTCAGGCTCCCCCCGCGTAGATATACCAGGCGTTTTTTTCTGTAAAGGAGACCTGAATCATTGAGATTCCTGAGATGATGGTTTACTCTTGATATTTTTATCTCAAGGTCATCAGCAAGGGCTTCTGAAGAAGTTATTTCATCATTTGAGAGTTTATCAAGCAGACTAAAAACTATTCTGGTCGCAGTATTTTCCGTATCCCTTCCTGAAGAAAAACCAAAGCTATCGCATAACCATAGAAGATCATCTTCCAGACTTTTGATGTGCGGTTTTTCGAGGTATTTGAGAATTATCTGTTGAACCATCAGTGTATATTTTACTATATTTCATATATATAATTTCTTTGTATTTTGTCGATATCATTTCGATTTTTTGGGAATCTTATTTATTTTTCTAGTAATTTTTAAATATGAGTTCCGCATTATATGCAGATAGTCAAGCGCACGAGCGCTCAATATATTGATCAATCCCATACTGACTCACAGCTACCAGTTAATGTTCAGTTAACATGGGGTCACTTACGCATAAGGAGGAACAATAGAGTGATTATTAGACCTATTGGCGAACGAGTTTTACTCAAGCACCAGAAGAAAGAAGAAGTGACAAAAGGCGGGATCTATATCCCGGAGTCTGCACGGCAGGAGAAAAAGGAAGGTGTTGTTATTGCTGTAGGAACTTTTGAAGATGGAAAGGATCTTCCCCTGA
>JAMXLQ010000216.1 GCA_024280975.1 Methanosarcina sp. | reverse complement strand
AACCCTTCAATCAGAAAATTTACTTATTCCTCCTGATGAGGTAGACAACTGAAAGGAGTCCGGCAAGTCCAGGAATAAATCCGAATCCTGGAATTGGGGATTTGCTGGTATTGTTCCCTGCAGGTGTTGCATTTGTAGCAGGAGTTTCTGTTGGAGTTGAGGTGGTTTCGTTCGGTGTTGCGTTGGTCATATTCTCAGACGGATTGGTTACGTTGGTCATATTTTCAGAAGGGGTGGTTATGTTACCTCCGACCGAAGTACTTACGTTACCTGTTCCGTTACCAACTGTCTTCTCAACGTATGGGTAGTACCTAAGCTGATCAACTGCGGTGTCAGCGACCTTGAAGAACATTCCCTGGCCGATTTCCTGCTCAGAATCTCTAGTCAGAGTAAAGGTATCGTCGTTGGAAATGGTAATGGTTGGACCGCTGATGCCAACGTTGTTGAGTTTGCCATATTCGTCGTCACTGTTGATCTTGATAGCATTTGCGTAGTCAATGAGCCAGAGACCATCAATCTGAGCAATGCTGTCGACTGCACCCTGGAAGACCTGGTTAACATGGACTTTCAGGACAGGAACATTGTCTTCGCCCTGAACACCGTCAACCTCACAGGTCCAGACGTGATCGCCAGAATCAGTTGCAACAATCTGGTCATCGATGTATTGTCCATCCTTGCTGAACTCGAGCCAGACTTTCTTACCGTCAACATCGACCTGCTTGGCTTCAAGAGCGTAGCCCTGACCAAGGTCAAGTTTATCGCCGGTCTTCAGAGTGTACTTATCATCGCTGTCAAGAACGAGTTTAGCGAGCTTGCTAGCGTCATTGGATTTGAGCGGGATATACTTGTCTGCAAAGAAACCGAGCACGCTGTAGTTGCCCCAATCTTGGAACTTGTAATCAGTCTGCCCAATCGTGGTCTTATAGACAAGAGCGTTCTTCCCGATAACTCTGTCTTTAGTATCGTCAGTAGTCTTAATGGAAAGAGACTCTGTTGTCACATTGTTGTCAATGTCGTAGAAGAATGCTGCAAACTTAGTAGCATCCATTGTAATCTCACCGCCATTCTTGGTAAGAATGTCGGAAATATCAGAGCCGTTATACACTGGACCACGGACTTCAAGGGTACCATTTGCTGCTGCTGCACTTGCGGCGGATGCAAATACAGTCAGAAGCATGAGAGTAGCCAGTGTAACTGCTACAAATCTCTTCATTTTATTGTTCCTCCATGTTTGTTAAGATATGTCGTATGTAAGAAGAAGTGTCGGGATCAACACTTTAAGGGTTTCACCATTCTTCACCAAATCAGACTGTTAGATTTCGTCTATTGACGAAGAGGATTTCATTCCCTCCTTATCCCTCTAAATTGGATTACAAGTGTTCTATAAAATAATTGCCTTATTAAATCTTTTGTGGTCTATTTCAGGGAAAATAAAGAGGAAAAGCGCAAAACAACGATACAAATGACGGTAAATGTCGAAAGAATTCAAGTAGTATATTCATCAGGAGTTAGTTTAAAAAATAAATTCGAAATACTTATAAGAGACTATGGAAAAAAGATAGTGCAGCTATAGAGCTCTAAGCGAAATAAATTCGGGTCATACTGGTTTTAAAAGCACATCCTGTAAGGGAACCTAGAGAATATTTTAATTCATATTAACCTGGAAAACTTCAAGTATATAAAAAAGGTTCCAATCCAAAGGATTTTATGAATATTCACTAACCTTAGAGAAATATCCGTAAACTTTTGAAGATGAAATATCAGTTTGCCCAGAAAGTATGTCTTTAAAAGTATTCCTCAATCGAATACTTGTGATAGAGATGCTAAAAGCCTATCCAAAAGTCAACGGTGTCATGTTGAAAGTTATAATAGGTCTATAATATCATAATCCGTTCTACATCATAACCTGTTCTAGTTTTGCATATTACATATTGTAAAAGTGAGAGTAGTTAACAACACTTTTTGGAGAAACTTAATCAAAACTGTATATTCCATAAAATGTGTAATGTGCAAACAACTGTCTAAGAAAATAAATACTGCCTGATACTATATACCCATAAAAGAATTCTCTAAAATTTTCACAACCTAATGAATTAAATCTAAAGTGTGTAGATATGAGACGCAGTAGAGTATTATCAGCGACCCTTATTGTACTTATTTTCCTTCTTGCTGCTTATGGGTTTTGGGATAACAGTGCCAACGACCTCGCACCAACAAAAGGTGAAACCACTCCGCTTACGGATCCAAATAAAATCGTCTTTACAGAAGGTTCGAACAGCCAGTACTTCAGTCAAAATATTAGTGAAGAGAAACCTTGGACTTTCGCAGTACTTGGCGATACTAGGAGCGATGGTGAATCTGGCAATACGGGCGTAAATGATGTTGTTATAAAAGCTATAGCAAATGATATTGTTAAAGATGGCTGCGATTTTGTTTTGGTCCCTGGAGACATGATCTACGGTTATTCAAAGGACAATTTATCTGCAGCAAAACAATTTGAAAACTGGAAAACTTCAATGAATCCGATATATAATGCAGGGATCAAGGTTTACACGATTCGCGGGAATCACGAATCTAATTGTGAAGACGCCTATATTCAGGCATTTGGTGCCGATAACCCTGACAATGGTCCAAAGGGTGAGAAAGACCTTACCTATAGTTTTACCCACAAAAATGCGTTCCTTATAGGGATAGATGAGTATGTCAACCCTCACAAAGTTAATCAAGAATGGGTTGATAGTCAGTTGGAAAATAACAGCCAGCAGCATATATTTTTTTTCGGTCATGAACCCGCATTTAGGGTTAACCATAAAGACTGTCTGGAAGTTTATCCTGAGAATCGGGATAAGTTCTGGGACAGTATTGGAAATGCTGGATGTCAGGTCTATTTCTGTGGGCATGACCATTTCTACGACAGAGCGTGCATACAGGATGACTCAGGCAATGAAATCCACCAGATAATCGTCGGGTCTGGTGGGGCACCCTTCATGACGTGGGACCCTTTTAAAAGCAAAGAAAATTCTAGGTTCAAGCTTGAGTACCACGATCAAATGGATTATGGATATTCACTGGTCACAGTAGATGGCGATATGGTAAATATTGAATGGAAAGCCTGGAATGGATCCAGTGAACCAACATGGGTCACGAAGGATAGCTATCAGTTGAAATGAAGTAGCATTGACAGCACAACGGATTAGCGTGAGTGTGACAAGCAACTGATGATGCTATGACAAAAGCATTATTAGGTGGAACTGAGACGGAGAGAATCCAACTGATTGTGGCAAAAAAGTGCAAAAAGAATATGTTAACAGATGGGGAAAGTATACAATTTTCAGTCTGTTGATGGAGAAAATCGTCACGGTGCAAAACTTGTAAAAAGGACTTTAGATGCCATTTTTTTGAAAGGCCTTCTCCAGACAAGGGAATTCAGAATGTGTATGGATAAAGGATATGATTTTCCTAATATTAAAGAATTGATTGAAGAATAATATAGTTATACTGCCCATATCAAAAGCCATGGAGAGGAAAACATAAGAATAAAGATACCAGGTTTTAGGGCAAGAAGATTGGTTGTAGAAAGGACACATTCTTGAATAAACAAATTCAGAAGACTGCTTATAAGATGGGAAAAGAAAATTGAGAATTACCTTGCTATGCTACATGTAGCATATGCATGGATAAAATTTAGAGCAACAGGAATTTTCGGATAGGCTCTAAGTTACTTGCAGGAGAAAACGGTATTATATTAGAAATTGACGATATAAAGAGAAATATAAAAAAGAATTATATGCTAGCAGTTTCAGAGGAAGGCAAAAAAACCCTATTATGGTAAGAAGAAACTAAAAAAGATAATGAAACTAGAGAGATAGGGTCAATAAGTTAACAACAGGATATATATCTAGAAAACACTACGAGGAATTCGCTTTGGAATGTAAAAATGTAATTCAGGATGTCATGTGCAGGATAAAAGCCATTAAAGGCGTGGAAGATACGTATATTTTGAATGAAGAAGACAAAGATAAAATTATCGAGCTTGAGAAAAAGGCTGAAGGAGCGGTCCTTATGGGGCTTGGTGTAGGAGACAATCAAGGAATAAAGGAAGTCTTCAAAAGCCAAGTGATCATAGCCTTCACAACTAACATGAATTACGTCTGGCCTGAAGGGCCCAATGTGGTGCTCATGCAGTATGGACAAAAGGTTGGGGAAGACGTTTATGATCCTGAGAAACTTGAAGAATGTAAAAAATGCAATGATATGCTGGTAATGGGGAATTTTGTGATCTACAAGAGCTCGGTACCTAAGCCAAGGGATGAAAAGAAAGAACCCATAACTGTAGTCCTCCCACCCCAAAAGTGTCAGGATGTGGAATGTGTAGAAGGTGTAATCAATGCTGTACTCGCATCTCCCAGCACTCCCTCGGATGAGTACATCAGATCTGTAATGGGTCTCAAACCAGCAGTAGGATTAGGAACTTTTATTATTGGGTTTGATATCTGCTAAGTAACCAAACTGTAAAAACTTATGGATATAAGTTAAAACAGGATTCTACACAGCGAATACTAAGCTACCATCATACCTGTACTAATTATATACTACAAATAGTATTAAACTAACTGGCTTTTTAAAGGCCATAAAATCTTTTTTAAACTCTCAAAATTGGTTTTTAGAGCCGCCATAAGAAGAAAAAGCCGGAACCAAGAAACCGGAAAGACGGAACTTGAGATGAAAGTAGATGATTACAATAAGGCCTGCAGGGAAATCCTTGAAAAGGTACTTGCAGGTGAAATAGAAAACGAAAATCAGTTAAACAAAGCAAAAAAAGATGCCAGTAAGTATTATCATTTAGCTAGCCTCCCAAGGAATGGAGACATTATAATCCAGGGCTCACCAGAAGAGCAAGCAATAATTAAAGATTTTTTGAGGCGGAAGCCTGTAAGAACGATTTCCGGAGTCGCAGTGGTTGCTGTTATGACCTCCCCGGCTCCGTGCCCGCATGGAATATGTCTGCCATGTCCTGGAGGCCCGAACTCCGCTTTTAAGTCTCCCCAGAGTTATATGGGAAGGGAACCTGCAGCCATGCGAGCAATCCAGCACGAGTTTAACCCTTATGCCCAGGTTGAATCCAGACTATCCCAGCTTAAAGAGATCGGCCATGACGTAGAAAAAGTAGAACTAATAGTTATGGGAGGCACGTTTTCTGCACGCAGTCTCGATTACCAAGAATGGTTTGTCAAGCGCTGTCTTGAGGCAATGAATGATTTTACAGACAAGGGGTGGAGAAAGACCGCCTGGAAAATCGGGAAATCTTTACCTTATATTCCTCTTGAAGAGGTACAGAAAGCCAATGAAAAAGCTGAGATTCGTAACGTAGGAATTACATTCGAAACTCGTCCTGACTGGGCAGCAGAAAAACATGTGGACGAATTTCTCAGACTGGGAGGAACTAAGGTAGAACTCGGGGTTCAGAGTATTTACAACTTTGTGCTCACCCGTATGCAGAGAGGGCACAACGTTGCAGAAATTGTCAGGGCTAATCAGGTATTGAGAGACAGCGCGTTCAAGGTTGGATTCCATATGATGCCTCATCTACCTGGTTCGGATTCAAAGCTGGACTTAAGAGGCTTCAAAAAACTCTTCGAAGACTCTCGTTTCAGGCCCGATTATCTTAAGATTTATCCTACTCTTGTAACTGAAGGAACTGCTCTATGCAGGCTTTGGGAGACAGGGGACTACGAGGCTCTTTATGATGAAGAAGCCGCCGAGCTAATTGCAGATATAAAGGGAATCCTGCCTAAATGGGTAAGACTCCAGCGTATACAACGTGATATTCCAGCTTACCAGATTATCGCAGGAGTTCGAAAAAGTAATCTCAGACAACTCGCAGAAGAAAAGCTGAGAGAAAAAGGAGGAAAGTGCCACTGTATCCGCTGCAGGGAAGTCGGACATACTGGCCTGAAAGGAAGAAAAATAAATCCTGAGGACATCGAGTTGACTGTAGAGACTTACGAAGCTTGCGGAGGCAAAGAGTATTTCATTGCATTTGAAGACCTTGCTGCGGATGTCCTGATTGGTTTTACCCGCTTGCGCTTCCCTGCTGCCCCTTACCGTCCTGAATTGCAGGATGCAGCTCTGATAAGGGAACTGCACGTTTATGGCTCCATGGTGCCTATAGGAAAAGGAGCGAGTCAAAAGGAGTGGCAGCACAGAGGATATGGAAAGGAACTTTTGGAACATGCAGAGGAGATAGCACGTGAAAATGGTTACCAGAAACTTTCCATTATTAGCGGGATAGGAGCCAGAGAGTATTATCGGAAATTCGGGTATACTCTCGATAATGTATACATGTCAAAAGTCTTGAAAGATTAAAAGACCTGCTACACTTAAACAGGTCACTAATTTTAATTTGAAATCTTCTGAAGTCGGTGTTATATTACACTTACATAACACTATAGGCACCTGATAGATAGGCTTAATGTCGCCGACTCAAAGATTTGATAAGCTATCAAAACCCAGAGAATGAGAGAAGACTAAAGATTTAGTATCAGGTTCCTGAACTGAAAAATGGATTTTTATGAGAAGGTTCTCAGTCTGAAAGATTTCTTTATAAAGCGGGTAATATATTTAATAAAGCTTTACAGAAAAATATTGAATAGTATTAGATGATATTGTACACATCTTTTCTCAAATATATAAAATAACATAATATAATACGAATAAGAAGTATTAGTAACAGTATAATTTCTATCTTATCGAACTATTTTTCAAAATATTCAGAAGAAATAAGATTTGAAGAAAAGAAAAATCTCATTTTACAAAGAGGCGAGGGTACAGAGATTTAAACGAAATGAGAAAAAGGATGAGGTTTATTTCATCCTAGATCTAAAGAAAGGAATATTCGTGACACTCTTCACTCTCAATAGAATAAAAAGAAAAAAATTAGGACATTCCATGGCTAACTTTATAAAATAAAATTTAATAATTAGAAAGAAGATAAAACCGGTCATAAAAAATTAAATACTATATGTTCTTAACATAACAAAAAACCTCAAATATAAAAAGTCAGGTTTTGAAAAACAATCTATAAAGAATTCCAAGAAAGTACTTAAAACAAAATAACTGAACTTTAGAATGAATGAAGCCAAAAGATTAAAAATAAATGATTAAGTAAATCCTATAAACTTAAAAATTAAAAAATTTAAAGTATATCCAAAAACGGTCTAAGTAATCTCTGAAGAATTGTAAAGAGACCCTAAATATCCCTAAAGAAACCCTAAAAAGGCTCTAAAGCACCTAAAAAATACCTGGAAATGAACGGTGATAAAAATGAAAATTAGAGTTGTAAGTTCAAAAGAAGAAATAGACACTTTAAAGCTTGATGAGGAAATTGTCCATCTTGCATTCAGACCATCGAACAAGGACATTTTTAAGCTCATCCTGAAGTGTCCAGAGGTAAAAGCGATCCATATCCCAAGCTCGTATAAGAAAACAATTTCCAGTTCTGCACAGATGTATCTTTCCATGCAGAACATTGCTCTACTTGAGGGCGATGTATGGGGTCACAGAAAAGACATTAATGAGTACTCCGAAGTATCCCAGCGTGTCTTTGACCGCATACAGGAACTGAAGAAAGAAGGGCTTTCCGACGAAGACACTATCGAAAAGCTTGTTAGGGAAACCAGACTTAGCTCGGATTTTGTAAGTTTTATCGTATCAAATTAAAAAGTAACGTAAGTCGATCATACTATGATCGGCATTTATTTTTAATGAATGTGATGCTCAAATCTATTATTCTACTCAAACTCTTTTTGGTTCTCTAGTAAATTCATCTGAGAGAAATCTTTCGTGATTCTCTGCCAAACCTTTTATGCTTTTCTGTCAAACTGACATACCTATTCCTGTTCATTCAAAAGAAAAGAATTGTATTCTGAGTAAAAAGCTTAAGTAAAATAGCGAAAACATTTAACAGGATTTCATGACCGAGTTTGAACGCATGCTTGTAAACTCATTTAATGTATACATTGAAGAAAACGGAATAAGAGCTATTTCCTACAGGCTTAAACAGCACAGATTCACTCCACAGTTCCTTGATGTGCTTGTGGATTCTCTTAATCCAGACTTATACCTGGGAATTGAATGCAAAAGCATTTCAGTCGAAAAAGGGGCA
>JAMXLQ010000215.1 GCA_024280975.1 Methanosarcina sp. | reverse complement strand
TATCCCAAAACTCAAAATTGATTCTCTGAATCCTGTATTCCGAATAATCAATCAAGTTTCTGATCATGAAAACAATCCTGAAAATTCTTGATGATTAAGAATTAAATGGCTTTTGGGATAGGCTCATAATCTAAAAATTATAATGTAATAAGACAGATAAAAAAATATAATGTATAATTTGCAGTGTTAAAATTGGGGGATTTAATTTGGAAGGCAAAAATTACGAAAAGATAATGATTGCAACCGACGGTTCTAAACAGGTAGGAAAGGCAATTAAGGCCGGAATTGAGCTTGCTAAGCTTACTGGAGCAAGGCTCTATGCCGTATACGTAATTTCCTCGACAGGCTATTCCCCAAGAGATTTTGGGTGGGAAGAATCATTAAGAGAACTTCTTGAGTCTGAAGCGAAAAAAGCCGTTACTTCCGTTGAGGATATGGGAAAAGTTTCAGGCATTGAGGTAGAATCTGTAATTCTTGAAGGGCATCCTGCAGACGAAATTCTGAAATTTGCAGAACAGGAAGGTATGGACTTTATAGTTATGGGAACACTTGGAAGAACTGGGCTTGAAAGATTTTTGCTGGGGAGTATAGCTGAAAAGATAGTAAGGCATTCGAAAATTCCTGTAATGGTCGTAAAAGGCGAAACCGAAGAATGAAGAACTCTGTATTTGTTAAAATGAATTATTTTGCTGAAAACAGATATAATCGAAAAACTGTTGATTATTAAACGAAAAGAATAGTTAAAAAAGAAAAGGCTCTTTAAGAACCCTTAACCTATAACACTCATGTCCGAAACTCGGATAGAAGGTGTAACTATTCCTCCGACTTTCCTGACATCAAAACCTGCTCCTGTGATCTGTTTTAAGAGTTCGAAAACATTACCCGAAATCATAAGGGATTTTATAGGTTTATCAAGAGCTCCGTCTTTAATTGTGAAGGCATTTCTAGCTTCTACAGAAAAGTCTCCTGAAATTGAGTTGGCCGTGTGGGCACCGATAACTGCATTTACGAAAACCCCAGATTGCGTATCAGCAATAATATCCGTCTGAGGATAATCGATGATAAAGTTTCTGAGCCCTACAGAAGGAGCACTTGTATAAGAAGACCTTGAGCCGTTTCCTGTACTCTTTACACCTGCTTTCCCTGCGGTATAACTGTCATAGAGATAAGTTTCGAGCACACCTTTTTCAAAGACTGTGGTACGTTGCGACGGAACACCCTCATCATCCGAAACTGAAGTCTCGATTCCTGCTTCAATAAGGCCGTCATCGTAGATATTGAGTTCCGGAGCTGCTAGTTCTTCCCCAAGTTTTCCGATCAAACCTGATCTTCCTTTCTGAATATTGTCCGCATCAAGAGAAGGAGTAAGTGCTTCCTCAATAATATCTGATAAAGCGAACGGATGGAAAATTACATCAGTCTTTTGAGGTTCAATTTTTATTCCATCATTAGACTTCAGGGCAAGTTCAGCTGCATTCTTTCCGAGTGCGAAAAAATCAATATCAAGAGAACGAGAAATCGCGAAGTCATAGGCTGTAGAAGTTTGCCCGTTTACAGTAATGACATCCACAAAACCGGAAACCGCTGTAGATTCTTCTTCAATTTCTATGCCGTTGGTGTTCAGTATAAGTTGCTTGCCTTTTGCCCGGGTAAAGCCTCCAGACGTTGGGAGCGTGCCTGGAACTTCCTTTGTACCTTCAACAAGTGCAAGAGCAGACTCAATACAGGCTTCGAGTTCCATAGTCTCGACTTTTTTGTCGAAGATACCTGAGACAGTGGGATATTTCTCGTTAGAAGGAAGACTTACCCAATCAGGATCACCTTCCCTGACCTTTGCTTCAGCAACTGCAACCTCAACGGCACTTTCTATTTGCGCTGCCGAATTTGTACTGGCAAAACCAACTGCCCCGTTTACTATAGCTCGGATTCCTATGCCTTCCGAGAAACGATCTTTAGCGTTCTCTATAGCATCCTTTTTAAAATTCACGCCTGTTGAGTGATTTGCAGCGTAATAAATTTCAGCTTCTTCTGCCCCTGCTTTTTCCGCAAGCTTGAGGGCTTTTCTTGCAAGCTCATACATTTTTCAGGCACCTCCCACAAGGGCTTTTGAGACAGCCAGGTGAGGAGAACCGTCTGATACGGGTACAAGTTGCCCGGCTTTTCCGCATCTGCCTGCGGTCATTTTCAGATCGTTACCCACGAGAGCCACGTGATTGAGAATCTCAAGAGTTTTGCCAGAGAGAGAAACGTCCCTTATAAGTTCGGTGAGTTCTCCATTCCTTATCAGGTACCCTTTTTCGGCATTGAACTGGAAAATTCCTTCTCCAGTGTTCACCTGTCCTCCTCTGGATCCTATGAGGTACATCCCATCTTTTACCTCTTCAAGCATCTCTTCAAACCTGGCATCCCCGTTATCTATGAAAGTATTGCTCATCCTGACAACAGGCATGGAATAGCCTTGAGACCTGCAGTTTCCTGGAGTTCCCCCAAGTTTTGCTGCAGTTTCCCGGGAATGCAGATAAGAATTAAAAACTCCATTCTTGATTATTTCTGTCCTTCTTGATTGTGACCCTTCGGCATCAAAAGGATAGTACCCAAACTCATGCAAGGTAGGGTCATCAATGATCGTAATAAGAGGAGATGCAATCTGTTCTCCTATTCTGTTTTCAAGGATTGAGTCTCCCTCAAGGACGAGATCAGCCTCGGACGCATGTCCAACGGCTTCATGGGCAAAGACGCCAGCCAGTTCCTGGTCAAGAATCACAGGCATTTCTCCACCCTTAGGGGTTTTCGCATTGAGGAGTTCAACTGCAGTATTTCCTGCCTTGCCGGCAAGTTCCAGAACATTTTCTTTCTCGAAAAGCTCGTACCCGTACCCAAAACGGCTTTCTCTCCCTGCCTGGTATACACCGTTCTCCGAAGCAACTGCAGAGACTGCAAAACCAACGTTCAGAAGCTCATAAGCACATTCAATACCATCGGAACTCTTGTAGTCAACTTTAAATTCGGATTCCAGGTACATTACCTTGGTACTGTTGATGCCCTTTACTTTTGCACTGGTTTCTATGCTTTTTAAAAGGTCAACTTTTTCTTCAATAGAGATATCCCTTGGGTCAATTCTGATTTCAGGAAGATTCTTTACTTCCGGAGAATTTATGGCCGCAAGTTCTACGTCTTCCTTTGGGGTATTGGCATTCATAGAAAAAGCAAGTTTTGAGGCAGCCTCAACACCCTGTTTAAGGTTGATATCTCCTTCCACAGACGTATAGCCCCAGGAACCCCCACAAAGAGCCCTTACACCGGCACCCTTTGTGAAGTTTCTGGATATTTCCTCAATCTTTCCGTTATCCAGGATAATAGAGGTGGAACTGCCCTCAATTACCCTACAGTCATAAAATTTAATATCCTGCATAATATCTATCATGGTCAGTTCCTGCACCCAAAAATATTCTTAGCCTGTACGGAAGCGGGTGAAACCTCAGGAATATCGAAGCTGAGTCTTGTAATGTTTCGGAGTTTTTCGATAATTGAGTTCTTTTTCGGGCCCACAAGGCTGTGTTCCATTACCTCCGCAATAGAGGAAACGGGAATGATCTGAATTTTTTCCTTGTATGCCTTTTCGATAAGGACATCTGCCTCGTTTGCTTTAGGAATAATAACTTTCTTCATGCCGGCCTGGGCTGCAGCTTCAATTTTATATGTAACTCCACCTACAGGCAGGACATCTCCCCTGACTGAAA
>JAMXLQ010000214.1 GCA_024280975.1 Methanosarcina sp. | reverse complement strand
CTAAATATCCTCAAAAAAGTCTGAAAAAAGACGAATCAACTTCTAATTTGTTTAGCAAACAGTCATAAATTTTAAGGAGATGTATACACGTCACTAAACGAATATCTGTCTATTAAGGATACTAATGAATTTTATTATGATCTGCCCCCGATGACGTCTATGTTAAAACTAGAATTAGGAATTCTTTTATTGGTAGGTTTCCTCCTTCTTGCAAGTATTCCTACAGCTTTATGTGCGACTAGCTCATCAACAGTATACGTCGCGGGATCTGGCACTGGAACGTATAAATGTGATGGAAAAGATGATCAAGTGCAGATTAATCAGGCCTTGAAGCTTGTGGCAAGCAATTCTAAATATACAACTGTCTACCTGAAAGGGCCTTTTACTTACGTTATTGACGATACTCTTCTAATCGGTAGCAATACTATTCTTGAAGGAGATTCGAACGCTGTAATCAAACTTGCTAATAACGCCGGGTGGACTACAACGAAACCCTTGATCCAGCAGATGAGTAGTTCTGGGAATAGTAACATTATAGTAAGAGGTTTTGAGGTTAATGGGAATCGTGACGGTAATTCCAAAGTTTCTTTAGGTAAAGGGTACTACAATATAATGTACTTCACTAATTGTAACAACATACAAGTATACAATATGTATATGCATGATGGGCTCGGCGACGGGTTGAGAACAAATAATTGTAAAAACATCCAGTTTTATAACAATAAGATATACAAGCTCGGACACGATGGTCTGTTTGCAATTCGTAGCCAGAATGTACAAGCTTGGAAAAACACAATAACCTGCAGAACTAACAGTGGCCTTAGAATCTGGAACTCAAACCATGTAAGACTCTATAGTAACGTGATCGATTCTTTCTACGACTGGAGTGCAGGCGGTCCAGGGATTCAGATCGAAAAAGGTGGGACTGGTGCAGGTACTATGGATGATATTAGCATCTACGATAATATCATCCATAACACCTATGGTCCTGGAATCTGGCTTTTCAACTATGATACTACTTCTGCTACTAAAGATCTTGGAAAAAATGTTCATATTTCTCACAATGTCTTTTACAGCACAGGTACTAATCCTAGTATTACCTGGGTAGGGGGCATTATAACTAGTGGATTCCATGATACACTTGTAGAAAACAATGTGTTTGATGGTGCATATCATGCTGCTATTGCCAATTTGTATCCCGAAAGTTATTCTCCAAGTTACTCTTCAAAATCTGGATACACAACAATTGTCCGCAACAATATAATTGTGAACACTCTGAAACGTAAAAAAAGTCCAAGTGGGACTGGGTATGGAGTGATCAATTACCTCGCCAGTAAAAACCATAAACTTGCCCTGCAATATAACTGTCTCTACAAAAACGCAGCAGGAAATTATAAAGTCTGTACATCTACAACTGATATTTACGTAAATCCACTATTTGCGGACCAGACAAACCATGATTACCATCTGAAATCAACATCTGGAAGATGGAATGGGAAAACCTGGGTTAAAGACACAGTAATTTCTCCCTGTATTGATGCCGGATATCCATCTTCGGCTTATTCTTCCGAGCCGAAACCCAACGGAAATAGAATCAACATAGGAAGATATGGAAATACAATATATGCATCAAAATCAAAGCTTTAATGCGTCAATATCTGTGTTGCTTCTTTCTCAAAAATCCCAACGAACGCAGTTGTCGGGTAAATTACCATTGATGAAAGTACCTGAGTCGTTATGGGAGGAAAAGGCCACAGATCTATTGTTGAGAATTACAGATGGAATGGAGTTGCACGAAACATTGGTAACTATTCAGCCTACCCAAAATCAGTTTGTTAATACCGATTCAGTTTGTCAATACCGATTTGACTTAACAGATACTTCTGAATACTAACTGATGGAAAATGCAAAAACATACTCAATAGTCAGCAATTAGAGAAAATAATCCAAGTGAAATTTGCCCATTAAATCTTACTAAAAACGGTTATTGATATTGTTTTTCCCAGGTTGAGTAGTTAAGATTCTAACTATTCAGGTGGCCTTTCAAAGGCTACAATTTTTTTCCTCGTTTTGAGGAAAAATTAGACATAAATTGAACTTATTTTATCTTGTTATACTTACACGTGAAGAGATTTTTACTATTTATGAAGTTTGTCCTGAACTGTAATTTCTGTAATCCAGAGACTTGAGACTATCAATAGGAAAAACCATTCGTATTGCTGAGCTCGAAGAACATGTAAAGTTTTTAGAATCTAGCTTAAATCAAAACAGTAGAAACAGAGCAGTAAGCCCCTTCTACTAACTTTTTTTATCAAAGAAAACCTAATCCCAAGAGTCTCCGTAAAAAAGGTGGTAAGAAATCTGGAGGTCAAGAAGGTCATCTAGGAACTACATTTAATATGGTTGATGATCCTGATTATGTAATAGAGCATTCTTTGAATTGCTGTGAGGAATATGGACATACTCTTGAGGATGTTGAGTTGAGGTTTATGAGAACAGACAGGTTTTTGACATTCCACCTGTGAGTCTTACTGTTACGGAACATCAAAGTCAAATAAAGACCTGTCTTCACTGTGGAAGATTAAGTAAAGCTCTTTTTTCAGAATCAGTTAAACCCCCAATTCAGTATGATCCTAATCTTTTAGCCTCGGTAATTTACTGTAAAAACTATCATTTTATTCCTCATGAAAGGATTTCTGAGTTTCTAGTGACTTTATAGGAATAAAATCTGTTGTTAAAGCAAAGAATTTGCTTGATAGGTTTATATAACAAAAAGAACAGATTCTGAGTTTTCTGAAAGATCTGAAAGTTCCGTTTGAGAATAACCAAGCAGAAAGAAATGTCAGAATGATGAAACTCAGCAAAAGACATCAAGAACTTTTAGAACCACAGAGTGAGCGGAAGCTTTCTGCAGAATTAGAGCATATAGAATTAGAGCATATATTTCTACCATCAGAAAAAATGGTTTGTCTGTTATAGGTTATTCTCATGGCGCTCAAAAGAGCGCTTCTAACCCTGAATAGTTAACAACGATTTTTCAATTTCTTGCAGTTTTATTTACTAATAACGGTTATTTTCTTGGTGACTTGTAATTTTTAGAATTGCTAATCTCACAGAAAAAAATAGGTGTATTCCTAAGCTAGTCATTTAATTTTTGTTTTTTGGCCGGTATTGATTCGCATTAACTAAGTTTAAAAATTTTCAGGAAAGCTTAGACGCAAAGAGAAGAAGCTTATATCTAACGGGCAAAAACATGATAAAAGCTACGTATTGCTATTTTCCCATTAGTTTTATACTTTCGAAAATGAAGTGATATTTAAGAAAATTAATATACGAATCTAAACTTAAATAACAAAGATCTAGTTTTTATTAAAAAAAATTTATTTTTAAAATCATTTAATATTATAAATATCTGTATCAGATTAATTATACTCTTATATTTTTATTAACTGAAGGGAAATAAAATGACTGAAAAATACCTGAACTACTTCCGAAAAAATTGGGTAGAACTAAGAAGTTACATTATAATTTTCATTTTCTTGATTGCACTGAACGTAATTGTTGTCTGCATCCTAATGCAGTCCAACTCTGCAATTACACCGTTAAATTCTATTGTGTGGGTAGCTGGTGATGGAAGTGAAAACTTCACCTGTGATGGAAGTGACGACCAGGTAGAAATAAACGAAGCTCTTGCCTATGTTGCGGAAAATCCTCAGTTCACAACAGTTTATCTGAAGGGTCCAAATACCTACATTATCTCAGGCAGTATTTTCATTGGAAATAATACGACTTTGGAAGGCGATCCTACAGCTGTAATTAAACTTAAAGACAAAGCGGACTGGCCAGTCTCCAAATCTCTGATAACACAGATTAACAAAACTGGAGCCTGTGGAGTCACTATAAAAGGATTTGAAATCGACGGGAACCATGACAATAACTTAGATAGACCGAAGGGATACGGATATTATAATATGATCCATTTCCGCAATTCCATGGATATTCAAGTTCATGACATGTATATGCATGATGGGCATGGAGAAGGATTGAAAGTAGACAATAGTTACAATATTCAGTTTTACAATAACACCGTATATAAAACGGGGCATAATGGTCTTTTTGATGAAGATTGTCAAAATGTAGAGGCCTGGAACAACAAAATAACCGTCAGGACTGACAGCGGTTTTAGAAATAGGAACTCAAACCATGTAAAAATTCATGATAATAATATAGACTCCTTTTACCATTGGAGTGCAGGTGGCGCTGGAATTCTGATTGAGAAAACAACAGGCGTCGTTAACGATATAGAAGTATATAATAATACTATTCAAGACACTTATGGGCCTGGAATCTGGTTGATAGGCTGTTTTGAGTCGTATCCAAAAGATGAGGCTAAGAATGTTCACATTTATAAAAATGTCTTTAGTAATACTGGCACAAACCCACATATTGACTGGGTAGGTGGTATAGTAACAAGTGGATTTTATGATACCCTCATCGAAAACAATACCTTTGATGGGGTTTATCATGGTGCAATTATTCAGATGTATCCAACAGGTGGTACTCACATTTATCCCACATATAATAATTCAGGGCACATTGATCTTTCACCTAAAGGTACAGGATATACAACAATTGTCCGTAATAATATCATCTCAAATACCAAACAACGCAAAAAAGATCCTGATGGAACAGGATATGGAGTAATTAATTATCTCCCTAAAACACATACCATTACGTTGGAAAATAACTGTCTGTACAATAACTATGCAGGTAACTATCTAAATTGCACATCAACCACTGATATCTATGTAGACCCTCTCCTTTTAAATCAGAACATTGGTGCAGGATATTCTTCAGAAGAGCATCAAATAGATATTAACCAGACAACTATAAATTCTATCTTTAGAAGTAGATGATCATGATACACCTGCGGCTATATTGGTCTATGAGGGCTTAAACTTTCTCAATTTTTATTTTTTAGATTCATTCATTTTTCAAGGGAAGTGTTTCAAAAGCTTCGGAACAGAAATTTAGGAATAGCCAACGTGCTTATGTTTACATTGTTTCTTCCAGTAGGTGAAAAACAGTTTGAATTCTTGATCTTGCGTTGAAATGGTCTGCCGAATTTAATATTGCAAATCAACTGTGGGTCTCTAAGCAAGCAGTCTCAAGAGCTCTACTCAGTATAATAAGCGCATTGAAAAAACCCTACTTGAAAGGCCAGGGCAAACAAGTTTCATTTTACATAATCATTCTATAGTACCAAAATGGAATTGTAATTTACTTAACACTTAATTTTTGAGTTTTCTGCTGTTGCATCGTGTATGAACTTTCAAATGGTTTTGAATCTACGAAATCATTTCAGGGTAAAACAGATTTGATTTTTTGTCCAAATTATTTACTGGCGCTTCCTATAATTTCAAAAACTTTCTAAAAATTTAACAAGTCTGAGCAAAAATTTTTATAACACGGTAATATAATTTACAATGTAGACTATAGAAATTTAATTAGAAACTAATAATTAATTTATTCCTTATG
>JAMXLQ010000213.1 GCA_024280975.1 Methanosarcina sp. | reverse complement strand
AGAGAACGGGCTATTGCAACTCTTTGCCTCTGTCCTCCTGAAAGTTGAGAAGGAAGGTTCTGTTTCTTATCCGAAAGTCCGACAATGTCAAGCAGATATGATGCTTTTTGTCTGGCTATTTGTCGATCTTCTTCCTGGAATTCCATAGGTAAAAGTACGTTTTCTTCCGTATTAAGCGTAGGAAGAAGGTTGAAACTCTGGAATATGAAGCCAATCATCTGTCCTCGGATAATAGCTAGTTCCGATTCGTCAAGTTCTGAGATATCCTCTGAATTCAGGCAAACAGTACCTTTTGAAGGTATATCCAGGCAGCCCAACAGGTTCATAAGTGTACTTTTTCCGCTTCCACTGGGCCCGAGAACTATCAGAAATTCTCCCTCGTAAATTTCAAGGTTTATTCCCTTGAGAGCTGCAAACTCAACCTCTCCCATCTGGTAAATTTTCCAGACATTGGTCAGTTTGATAAGAGGCTCGTCTTTATTTTTGGAGATCCTTACCCCGCTAGAGTTTTCAGCAAAATTATCTCCAGAAATAATGTATGGATTTTTTCGATTCTCCCCAGAATAATTTCCCTCTGAATTATTCTCGGATTCATCATAAAAACTTGCTTTTTTCTCTAGTGAACCTATAAATTTTGAGGGATCCAACTTTGTTTTAAAAGAATCAATTATTTCGCTAAGTGTCATATATACCCCCTAAAAACTTAGTCGTGCCTGAGCTTAACCTTTTCAAGGAATTTGAGTTCAATTCTATCTCTATTCATAGTTTAGATCGCTTTCATTAACAATTTTGTGGTATAATCTGAAGACTTCTTAGGAACTGTTAGATAGATATTTTATCTGCAGTCTCTGATCCTACACTAACTTTTGACGAATCTTTACGCTCTTTAAAGATCTTGTATATCCTCACAAGCAGAAACCCGGAAAGCAGAAACGCCAAAGAGTCCGATACTGGAAAAGCCGCCCAGACTCCATCAAGTTGATATAAACGGGGAAGGAGAATAACAGCAGGGATTAGAAAGAGAAGCTGCCGGCTAATGGAAAGAAGGAAAGCAGGTTTGGCTTTTCCTAAAGCCTGAAACAGGGTTGAAGTGATTACATTCAAACCTATTAAAGGAGTTCCCAGAACCATAATAATTATAGCATTCTTTCCAAGCTCCAGATATTCCTGATCTGTACTGAATAACCCAAGAAGTTGTTCTCTTAAGAGGTAAATAATAACCAATCCAAGGATCCCAAAGGTGGTTGTCATTGCAAGAGATAATTTTACGGCTTCTACTATCCTTCCATACCTCTTTGCTCCGTAGTTAAACCCGACAATCGGTTGCAGACCAAAGGCCATACCCAGAAGGGGCAAGAAGATGAAGGAATTAATCCTCATTACTGTACCAAAAACAGCGATTGAGGCATCTCCTCCATAAATTGCAAGTGCATTGTATACGAAAATCATCATGACACTGCTCGCGCTTTCCATCACAAAAGATCCGGCACCTACAGTTCCAATTTCCTTTATAATTTCCATATCGGGTTTCAAAGTTTCAGATCTGAATTTCACAGCTCCTTTTCCTTTAATGCAGTATAGTAGAAGCCAGACTGAAGCTACCCCTTGTGCAAGTACAGTTGCAGTTGCAGCACCCTGCACGCCCATTCCAAAGCCAAAGATGAAAATCGGAGCAAGAAGCGTGTTGAGGCCAACTCCAAGCAGCATTGCATTCATGGCAAGGCGAGTGTTTCCTTGAGCTCTGATGATATTCTGAACCGAAACTCCATAGACAAAGACAATTCCTCCTGCAATTATAACTTGCAGATATTCTCTGGCATAAGGCAGGACTCCAGGAGTTGCCCCGAAAACCCTTAAAATTGGGTCAAGATAATGAAGGCAGAAGGCGGCAATGAGTACGCTAAGGATAAAGTTCAGAGTGAAAACATTTCCAAGAACCTTCTCGGCCTTTTTAAGCTCTTTTGCCCCAAGAGCACGCGAGATAATGGAAGCGCCTCCTGTCCCGAGAACAATCCCAAAAGCCATTATTATCATCTGAACTGGGAAAGCTATGGAAAGCCCACCTATGGCCTCTACACTCTCTGCTCCATAGGCCTTTCCTATGAATAAAGTGTCTATAATATTATAGAGAGCCTGTGCCAACATTCCAACGATCACAGGAGTTGAAAGCTTAAACAGGAGCTTCCTTGTGTTCTCTTTACCAAGAAACTCACTTTTTTCATCCATATTTTTTGTCTCCCTCGTTTTTACTTCATGCCATCTGGTCTGTAGATGGAGGCTCGAACCCAGGCTCAAAAAATTTAATCACAGCTTTATGGAGAAGCAGCCTGAAAATTTCTTTTTCTTCCAGGGTAAAGCTCGAAAAAAGAATCTCTATAAAAGAAGTCAATTTTTTAAAAACTATGTCTCTCATTTCCTTTCCTTTTTCAGTCAGGTAAATCCTGTAAGCTCTAAGGTCAGTTTCGTCCCTTTCCCTGTACACGTACCCTTCTTTTACCAGGTTCTGGATCGCTCTGGCACTTGTTGCTTTGCTAACCTTCAGGATCTTTGCAAGGGTCTCCTGGGAGACCCCATCTCTATGGTATAATAACATTAAAAACTCAAATTGTCCACTTCCGACCCCGTAAGTTTCTAGTTCCTTTGCCATATATGCCAGATGGCTCCGGTAGATGTGGGCAATCGGGCCTAATATTTCTCTTGGGTCTATTTCTCTTGGATCTTCCATGCTTATCCTTCAAATTATGAATTGAGTGGCTTGTTTTGAAATAAAAACAATTTAAGAAACGATGAAAACCATTACGAAATCGTTGCATTTGGAACTAATCTGATCCCCCTAATAGTTTCATTAGGTATATAATGGTTACTAATGAAACTAAAATCAGAAAGACAAATACCCAGTTACCGCATAAAAAACATAAACACGAAAAACTAGTTTAATATATTAAAAAAATTGTCATTTAACTAAAGTCTTATGAAATCTTTGAAAACGATATCAATTACCACCAAATATTCATAGATTAAACTAATCTCATCATTGAATAAGAATTAAAAAATGACAAAATTAGAAAATTATATGTAAAAACATATAATTAATACACATATCATAAATTCTATAAATATATAATAGTTACATTAGAAACTAAAAATTACAAATGCATAGATTGGGACAGAATATAACTTTTATCCCAAGAATAAATATTTATTTGCAGGCATTTTGACAAATGAACTTCTTTAAGGTGAAAAAAATGGGAAGCAAAGAACTTATTCAAGATCAGCAGCAGATAGAAGAGATTATCTCAAAGGCAAAATTTCTTCGGCTAGCTCTCTCGGAATCAGATATACCCTATATAATCCCAATGGCCTTCGGATATAAAAATAACGAAATTTATCTCCATTGTTCCCGAGAAGGCAAGAAAATCGACATTATTAACAGGAATTCCAGAGTTGGTTTTGAAGCTGATGCCGAGGCTGAAATCATCACCACCGAGGATATATGTAAATACGATGTTCGGTACAGGAGCGTTGTAGGGAATGGACAAGCGCGATTTGTTGAAGATTATAATGAGAAAGTAGAGGGGCTTACTATCCTTTCCGAGCATTATGGAAAAAAAGGACCTTTTGAATTTGAAGAATGGAAAGTTAACAGACTGTGCATAGTTAAGATTGAGATTGAATCAATGACAGGGAAACAGCATGGGTTTTGAGTGAAGCAGAAGGGTATCAATACAGATAAGGAATTTTTAGATCAGATAGTACGCAAAAACACTCAAAACCAGCCTGATTAACGAAAAAACAATCGAAATCATTGAGAAAGCCAGAAGATATATATTCAGACCCAGGATATCCGCAAAAAGACCTGAAAAATCAGCATTGAAGACAAGAGCAACTAAATTTACCAGCAAAATAAAAGTGGATATCGTAACTAAGCCTCTTCCTACTCCTTTAAGGTCTTCTTTGCTCAGGGCTATGTGCGAGGAGATGGCTATTGCCAGGGCAAAATAAATCCAGAAATTGAGAGAAAGCAAGTTTTGTACCGAAAATATGCTTTTAAAGAGACCTGCGGTAAGGGTAAAGATTTTTGTCAATATATACTGATCCGGCTGGGCGGGTTCAAGGGTTAGATAGCCTGCAACTCTGGCAAAAGAATCCGGCAGTAGCAGATGCATCCCGATGATAAGGGCTGCAGTCCCGCTGAAGATTGGACCCATGCCTATGAAAAAGTTTCCTATGTTTTGGTAGAGGCTTTTCGAATTCCAGCTGTGATTGACATACCCAAGGGTTCCATCCTTTGCCTTGAGGGAAAATAGCTTGAATTTAGTTATTTTGTGCCTGAAGATGTAGCACATCAGCAGGTGACCAAGTTCGTGAATAGGAGCGCCCATCCAAGCTGTAACCAGAATTCCTTTCCTGCCAAAGGCTCCCTGGATGTAGAAATTGGCCTGGTTTTCAAGAAGACCGAGAATAAGACCAACAAGGATCAGAGAGCCTGTGATATAGAAGGTTTCGAACAGGCTTACCCGAAAAATTGTAAGAAATGTATTTTCCATTTTTAATTCCTTTTTATAATTTTCAGGAAAAATTTTAGTTTCAAATTGACCCGGTAATAAATTCCACAGTATAGCTTGCAGGTTATAGCTTATAGGCCAGCTTATAGGTGTTAGCTTATAGGTTGGATTATAAGTCAGCTTATAGTCAGCTTATAGGTCAGCTTTTTATTATAAGGTAGCTGAAGAAAATATAAACTTCGCGCCTGTCGCAAATGTTATCAAAAAAAGCCTAAGAAGTTTGAAAGAGTAAAATATCCCTCTTTCAAGAACAATCGATGATTACGTCCAGAATTGTGCTTTTCAGCAAATTTCAAGATCTTCCTGACCTGCAAGATCAAACCAGACAGGGGTTTTGTCTTTAGGGTCGCAGTTATAGTTTATTGTGATTTCTTCGTCTTCCTGAATCTCTCTTATACAGACGTATTTTAAAAGGCTGTTGTCGAAGTCTTTGTAGTATCTCGCATTCGGGGTGTAAGAATGGTTATAAAGCGAGCCATAGCCCAGCGCAATGGCTGCATCTTTTGAGTCAGGACCCCAGGCGAAATAATAATTGTAGAGCTCGGTAAGCTCAAGTGAATCTATCTCTTCAGCGGGTAAAACTATAACAGGACAGGTTTCTATTACCTCGCCTTTTTTAAAATTCCGCTGTGAAAATACGCCCCTACCTTTTCCAGGTGAATCTTTAACACTTATCAACAACATATGACCAGATTCCTGCAAGCTTTAAGAATTGCTGATAAACTGTTTTATTATTTGAACTCACATATAATTTATAGATTTCCCTTTGAAATTTTTAGATTAGTGCTTAGCCAGATAAGATAGTTCCTGGGTATCTTCACGGCATATGTTT
>JAMXLQ010000212.1 GCA_024280975.1 Methanosarcina sp. | reverse complement strand
AACAAGGATATAATATTAAATAACTGATCAATCAAGATTTCCGGAAGCATCATCTCATTATACATTGGTTTAATGCCAAACAACGCAAATGCCGCTCTTTCATATTGTTTTGTTATTGACAATTGTTCTATAAAGTTTCTGGTATTTTCATACCCGCTAAATTTTGCCAAAACTGCTTTTTCATGTGACCTGTCAAAACCTATACTTTTAAAGAACCCCCCAGGGACTTGATTATCAGGGTCCATGGTATCTCCTATCTGAGGGAGGACTAATACAAAGACAAGCCAGATGACAAAACAAATAATAAGGGCATTAGATAGGGTTTTTTGTTGTACTGAGAGGAAGAATGAAAGGGTGAAAAATACCATAACATAAACAATGGAAATTATTACAAATAGTAATATTTTAATAAGTTCAACTGCAGTTAGGGTAATTCCACCAATTACATAGAAACTTGCAAGGATGACAGCAGCCACAAAAAGTACCATTAGGCTTACAAACAGGAGGTTTCCGAATACTTTTCCGACAAGAATGTCCTTTTTTGTAATCGGCCTTGAAAGAAGAAGCTTAAATGTTTTCGTACTTTTCTCTTTTGCAATGCTCAAATATCCTAACAATATACCGATTATTGCTCCGATAATTTCAAGATAGTCCACAACACCTCGCAGCAGGTTGAGAGGAAACAGTTTGGGAGCTGCATCTACAGGCATCTTTCCAAGTGACTGAAGCACAGCTAACGAGTTCTCATATTGAGTGACCTGGCTTTTGAAAACTAGTGTTGAAACCAAAATTGAGGTTACAGTCAGCGTCAATAATAGCCCAAGCATAATGCCAAACGTTCGATTGCGGAAAATATCCTGAAATTCCTTTTTTGCGATGAGAAAATGCTTATTCATAGATATCCCCTTTGGAAATATCAAATTTGGACATTGAATAAGTTGAAACTCCAGATGTAATTATCACCCATGCTGCTAGTATAAAAGCGCAGATAATAGGAGAATAATTAGAGTAAATGGTGTCCGTTGTTTCCTGGAGATTCAATATTCCTGAAGAAAGCACTCTGTAATGCTCGGAAACCGAAAAAGGGTAGAATACATTGTGAATCGCTGATAATACCGGGCTATTAAGAATTTCCGTCTGTGGAAGGATAGGGTTCAATGAACTCGTCGGATAAAGGGCAGAACTCATTTCCGGCAAAGCAAAAGTTATAACGACCCAAATGACGATGGGAGTCAGAAGGGCGATTGCACTGTTTCTTTTCATCAATCCAAAACCCAAACCCAGAAACCCAAAACCCAGCATATAGAAAAACGAAACCACATAAAATTCTATTAGCTGCAGCAGCAGAACAATGGACATTTGTGATAACATTGCTACCGAGACTGCACTTATTATTAGTGAAACCATCAGGATCGCAAAGAGGACTAACCCTAACGATAGGGCTTTTCCTATTAGGAACTCTTTTTTAGTTAACGGTTTTGAGAATAGGATTCTTACTACTCCTGCCCTCTGGTCTTTAGTCCCTATACTGTGCCCGATAGTTATAGCCAGAAGCGAGCCTATAAGGACCACATAAATAATCATATTCTTGACAATCTCCAAAGGAGGAAGATTGCTGAATGGAGAAGGAGGGACAGTTTTTCCAAGGGATTGTAATGTTATCACAGATTCTTGGTAAACACTTTCAACAGTGTGTTGGGATGCCCAGCCTATATATGTTGAAGTAAGTGAAATTAAAATGAACACGGTTAACATCAGAAAGAATGTTCTTTCCCTAAAAAGATGCTGTATCTCATTTTTTGCTATAAAAAAAGACCGCATCTTTACTCCTCTTTATTATTTTCAATGGTTAGATAAATTTCTTCCAGAGACTGTTCGTCCTTAAATCTTTTCATTGTGTTCGAAAGAGAGTCAACATAAATAAGGCTTCCATGATTTAGTACGCCAATTGTTGAACAAGTTTTTGTAACTTCCTGTAATAGATGAGTATTCATAAAAATTGTAATGCCCTTTTCGGCATTTAGGCGCAGAATAATATCCCTCAATTGTTTAACCCCAAAGGGATCCAGTCCTGACGTAGGTTCATCAAGAAATAACACTTTGGGCTCATGAATTACTGCCTGCGCAATGCCTATCCTTTGTCGCATGCCTTTTGAAAGTTCACCTATTTTCTGATCTGCATAACTCCGGGCACCAAGAAAATCCAGTTCTTTCCATATTTTCGTGTCCGGCTTTTTTATCCCGGACAATTTTGAAAAATATTCTAGGTTTTCATAGGCAGTCATCGAATCATACAGCTGAACATTCTCTGGCAGATACCCGATTTCTTTTCTAACTTCCAGGGCTTTTGTTTGGATATCATGTCCTGCAACTTTGCCTGAACCGGAGGTAGGTTCAAGCAAGGTTGTCAGCATGTTAATCGTTGTTGTTTTTCCGGCTCCATTGTGCCCGAGAAAACCAAATATTTCTCCCTTTTTTACTTGAAGGGTTAGATCTTTTACTGCAACAAAATCCCCATATTTTTTTGTTAAATTGTGGACATCGATAACAAAAGAAAAGGAAGAGGAATCTTCTTTTGTCGAAGAATTAACTATTGTTTTTTCAACCATACTACCATACCCGGTTTTAATCTGGTGCTTCCGCTCCGCCTTTATCTTTATTCACGCTTGATGTCTGGCTCTGGTATCCTTTTGCACTGACCATCACATTGAATTCCAATTGATTCGAAGATTTGTAATAGAGGCTGTTAGGATTTGCACGATAATGTTCCGGGTTTTGTCCGGTATCGATATGTATTGATTTGGTTTCTTTTGGTTTCAAAGAGAAACCATTTAAGGTAAGTTCATATGACTGTTTATCGCTGGTATTCAAATCCTTAATAGTATAGTAGGCAGAAAAATTAGTTATTTCAGTACTTCCAAGGTTTTCAAGAACGATTTCCAGATGATCTGGAACAGCTTTTTTAGTCGCTTCATCAAGATTATTTTCTACTATTGTGTCTTTTATCACAAATCCTACTGGACCGGACAAAGGCTTGGGAGGATTATCCACTAAAGTAGGAGTAGTATCAGCTTTATCATTGACCCCATCTCCGTCAGTATCGGGGTTTAAAGGATCAGTTCCTAATACTTTTTCAGAGTTGTCAGGGATCCCATCTTTATCAGAATCAACGCCATTGCCTGCAGAAGTGTCTTTCTGAGCCTGGTTTCCTCCAGTTGCAGGAGTTGTAGAATTAAGTGCAGTCTTGCTTGTGCACCCGGACATTGCTACTATTGACATCAGCAGCAAGCCGATTATTAAAAAGCTCGTCTTTTTCATTATATTACCTGAATAATAGTTTTAGTATGAATTTATGATTCACAGAAATCAATCTCTTAAATTCGTCATATTCACTACTGAATAATGATTTTGGTACATTATTTGAATATTGGTACAGTACTCGAATTATCAGGAACGAACCTCCTACTAATAGATGATTTCATCTGAAGTTTTTATTTTTGTAAAAACATTATCAGTAACATCACCAAAATTTCAAATATCTCATTGAGGTAAGGTAAACTATTTTGGCTAAATATATAAAAATTAACAAAACTCTCCCCAAAACATTTACAAGTTTATCTTTTATGATGATAAGTATGATTATTTGCTTAAAACAGAGGGAAACCAATTAGTACTAAATATATTTATTTGGAACACTTAAATGCAGTTCAAAAATAAATCTTAACATGAAAAGAAGTGCCGGAGACAAGTTAAAGTCATGACTATTGAACCAGATATAATAATTCAATTAGTATCAAGTTTTTTAGCGCTCTTTCTTTTTATCATTTCTTTTCTCGCATATATGCGGGAACGAAGAAAAAAGTTGTTTCTGTTATCTGCAGCATTTTTTTTCTATTCGTTTATGGAGTTTCTAGATTCAGGTGATATATTTTCTCCTAAAATAGGTAATTATTTTGAAATGTTAGGAAGTTCTCTGAATTTTATTATCCTAGCACTGTTTTGTCTTTCTATGATTACAAAAGAGTAAGGCTGAAAAATGGAACTTGAACTCGATACTAGAAAGAGAATCTACGAACAAATAAAAGAATCTCCTGGAATCCACTTCAGAGAACTCGAGCGAAGACTGAAATTGGTAGTGGGCAGCTTGCAGTATCATCTTCAGTATCTGGAAAAGAAAAACATGATAGTAGCTTCAAATGATGGTGATTACGTCCGCTATTTTGCAATAGATAAGAACTTAAACAAAAAAGAGAAAAAAATACTGTCTTTGTTAAGAAGATCCGGCTGCAGGCACATTCTCATCCAACTACTCAATAATCCTGACCTTAATAATAAAGATCTCTCTCTAGCTGTTGGCCTCTCACCCTCAACCATCTCCTGGAATCTAAACAAACTTGTTGAAGCTGGAGTAATTGAAAGAAAAAAAACTGGACGGATAAGTAACTTTACAATCATTGATCCTACTAAAGTTGCAGAACTCTTGATATGCTACAAAGAAAGTTTTCTTGATACTCTGGTTGATGGTTTTATCGAAATGTGGGAATTCAAGAGCTCTAAGTAGTTTGGTCGCCCATTGTTTAGTTGATTTCCAATGATCGCAATACAGCTTCTAGCTATATTTTCCTGTGAACTTAGTATTTTTTAAGAAACCTTCAATATGGTATTTAATAACTGAATTACAAGCCATGTTATAGGTAACGTAAGGAAAATATCAATCAGATATTGCTCGATAATCAAAGCTTTGGGTTAGTCTCGTTCTCCGAGTTCTACTTTACTGTTTTTAAACTCCATTGAGACATTTTGGTTAGTTAGTGTGGATAATCTATACACCAAATTCAAAATACGCTTGCAAAAGAATGTTGAATTGCAAGCTAAAATTTCATTAAGAGGTCAGCTTAATTATACGTTCTTAATAATCAACCGGATAAAAATGGACGAAACTTTTATGCTTACTGAATAAAAATTTAAATAATTTATTGTGGCGGGAAACATGGAA